>JACQPU010000186.1 GCA_016207365.1 Ignavibacteriales bacterium
ATCAGCACCTGCTGCCATTTCGTTTCTAAACGGAATTTCCAGTGAGGAATCACCACAGAGCCCTGAAAAACACGTTCAAATCCTCCCTCCGAAAGAGAGACCGTCTCCAGTGGAAACCGCCAAAACGCGGCTGGAGTTCCGGTAACAATCTGGACATCTGCCCCCAGCCATTCGTCGCGAAGGCCGAGAAACGGGATCTCTTCGATCGCGCCGGCGCTTCGCAATCTCGGATCGTCCATCGCTCCATCGTTCTTGTAATAGTATCGATCAGCCTCATCCCCTGCCTGAAGACCTACGGTAACCTCCGGTCCGAACCAGAGATCAACGGCATGGTCCTCGCCGTTGATGATCGTATAAACGACACGGATATCCGTGCTCCGGGGTGTAAACGTCAGCGTTTTTTGAACCCGCAGCCTGTGGGACTTTCCGTCCCTCCAGATCGCGCCGTCACGCGTAAGCTCCAATGCCGTCCCTCTCTTGCCTTGTTTGACCTTAGCGTTGTACGGCTGGTCGACAAAATCGCCCTCTTCTCTATGCTTGCATCGCCGGACGTCATCGAGCGTTGTGTCCGGCCCAAAAAAATGATCGATCAGAGAGCCATGTCGATACTTGTCGTACTGAAGCTCCTTCTCGAGTCCGGGCTCCTTGACGAGGACAACATCGTGGATGCTGGCGACGGCCCCAGGCGATCCGGATTGAGCCGCCTTGGTAAGTCTCCGGTGATAGGACTCTTCGCGTCGGGAGACGATATCAATTAAATTAAGCGAAATCGACTTAAAATCAAGTTCGAAGATTGCCCCACCGGCGTCCGGCTTCACCTGACAATTGAGCGCGGGCGTTTCGACCAGGATTTCCTTCTGTCCATCCCCGTCAAAGTCAGTGTGTTCGATCCTGACTGATGTGCGGCGTTCCCTCCGGTCAAGATCCGATTCCGCAGAAATCAGATTCGAATAAATCGGATATCGGAGAACCGGAAGATACAGTCCGCCAAAGACGCCGTGCCAGTAAGGATCATTGCACTGAGCGGCAAGAATTTTCTCGCGTGTTGCCTTCCGAACCTTCATCCCCTTTGCTTCAAGTCCCCGCGCCCGACCAGAGACACGCAGCATCTTTCGGTACATGCCATTTGCCTCCGGATACCTCACCAGAAAATTCCGCCAAAATCCTCCTCTGAAGAACGCTTTATAACTCCCAACGGCCCTTTGAAGCTGTTCATTCTGCTCAAAATCCTCATAAAGACGGGCCTGATGAACGGGGAGTGCCCACTGCATCATCTCATCATACGAAGCGTTGGGCAAATAAGTTTTGCCGGCAGGTGGAATTGTGCCAAGGGCCTCATCAAAATGAATGATCTTGATCCAGTCGGCGTTGTCTGTAAGAGCCTTGAAGAACTCAGCAAGCCACCCCGAGGTGTACACGTGATCAAATGTTTTAGGCCAGATACCGAATTTCTCTCCATCATCTGCGAACACGACAAGACTGTGTCCGTCCTCCGTTGCCCGCGAACGAAGGTAGTCAATCGTTGTTTGCACTGTTCTGAAGGGAATGGTGTACCGGAGAGTTTTGCTAATAGGAAACACGGCCAGAGTTCTTCCCTGTTCTTCCGTGAGATAATATCCGCTCAGAGCTTCGCTTTCAAATCCTGCATAGCGAAAATGCGTGTCGTCAACGACAATGTATCGAAGGCCGGCATCGGCGATCCACCGGGCAAGATGCTGTTCCCACACGCGCTCGGCCAACCACATGCCCGCAGGTGGGGATCCGAATTCCCTGCGTACGGCGGCAGAGAGAAGTTTGAGTTGCGTAAGCTTGTCTTCGTCGGGAATCATGGACAGGATGGCTTCGTAGTACGCGCCACCCATGATTGTGAGGTGTCCACTTTGCACGAGTCCGCGAAGGCGCTTGAGAAATTGCGGCTGATGTTGTTTCAGCCAATCAAGAAGGATTCCGGAGTAGTGCTGCGTGATCCGGATACGCGGGTACTGTTCGACCAGGTCCATAAGGGGTTTATAGGCACGCTCGTAGGCACGCGCAAACACGGACTCAAAATTGCCGATCGGCTGGTGGTTATGAAAGCCAAGGATCAGATTGACGGTTTTCAAGGGTGTTCAGGATAGTAGGGAACTCTCGTTTGTGATGGGCTCCATGCGGTGGATAAATCCGATGCACCTCATCACACCGCCGGAAAAGGAAAACAGGAAGTTGTAAATCGGTTGTGTCTATCCCCTCCCCTTCATGATGATCTCTCGGGCTTCAACTGGGGAAAGAAAATCACATCCCGAATGGATTCTTTTCCCGCCATGAGCATTGTAAGCCTGTCAATGCCAATTCCCATGCCGGCCGTGGGGGGCATGCCGTACTCAAGAGCACGCAGGAAGTCCTCGTCGAGCACCTGTGCCTCCTCGTCGCCCCGGGCGCGAAGCCGCGCCTGGTCTTCGAAGCGCTGCCGCTGATCGAGGGGGTCGTTGAGCTCGGAAAACGCGTTACAGATCTCCTGGCCGTTTATGATAAGCTCAAACCGTTCCACAATGCCGGCTTCGGATCTGTGCTTCTTTGCCAGTGGCGACATTTCACGGGGGTAATCCGTGATGAAGGTGGGATTAATGAGATGAGGCTCCACACGCGTGCTGAAGATGTCGTCAATGATCGCTCCCACGCCGGCAGATGGGTCCAATTCCACGTGAAGCGTTTTCGCTGCCGCGCGGAGCTCCTGCTCGCTTTTCCCCCGCAGGTCCATTCCCGTAAACTCTTTGATCGCTCCAAACATGGTCATCCTCTTCCACGGCCTCCGCATGTCAATCGGCTTCCTGGCCGACGGGAGCACAAGATCACCATTCACGGCAATGCACACCCGGGCAATCAGTTCTTCCGTTAGTTCCATCATCCACTGATAGTCCCGATAAGCCACGTAGAGTTCGAGCATCGTGAACTCCGGATTGTGGGTCCGATCCATCCCTTCGTTTCGAAAGTCCTTGGCAATTTCGTAGACCCCGTCGAAGCCGCCGACGATCAGGCGTTTAAGGTAAAGCTCATCGGCTATTCTCAGATAGAGATCAATGTCGAGAGTGTTGTGGTGCGTTACGAACGGCCGGGCCGACGCGCCGCCGTACAGCGACTGAAGAACCGGAGTTTCGACCTCAAGATAATTCTGGTCATCGAGAAATCGGCGTATCGTGCGGATGATGGCCGCACGCTTCACAAAAACCTCCTGCACCTCCGGATTCACGATCAGGTCGACATACCGCTGGCGGTAGCGAAGCTCTTTGTCGGAAAACGGATCGTAGACGATCTTGTTCCCCTGCTCGTCGGTTTTTTCCTTTGCAACGGGCAGGGGTCGAAGCGATTTTGCCAGGAGCGTCAATTCCCGGGCGTGCACCGAGATTTCCCCCATCTTCGTACGGAAAACAAATCCCTTGACACCAATGATATCCCCAATATCCATGAGTCGGAATGTGTCGTACACGCTTCCGAGATCGTCTTTCTTCAGATAAATCTGAATTCTCCCCTGTGAATCCTGAATATGACAGAATGAGGCTTTTCCCATTCTCCGGATTGTCATGATTCGTCCCGCAACGCTCACGTTCCGCTGCGGGGCATCATCAGAAAACGATTGCAGGATCTCCCGCGAGAAGTCCTTCCGCTCGTACGAGGGGGGAAAGGGTTCAATGCCGAGTTTTTTCAGCTCTTCGAGTTCTTCCCTGCGCCTCACCATCAGAACATTCAGTTCCTCCTGGTGCTCTCGCGGCGTTGAATCGGTCGGATCAGGCATGTTTTTCGTCTCTGTGGGCAGTGAGAGTTTTCAGATGCTGCACTTCTGTGTGATGGAGGAATCTCCATTTTCCGCGGGCCACACCCTGCGTTGTAAGCCCGGCAAATCCCAGGCGTTCGAGCTGTCGAACGGTGTACCTCTGCGCCTCAAACATTCTTCTGACAAGATGATTCCGTCCTTCGTGGACACTCAGGATCACTTCCCGCCGTCGCGTCCCTGGAATGACAGTTGCCTCGGCGGCCCGGGCAGGCCCGTCGGAAAGCCGGACGCCTTTGCGGAGCGCCCGGAGATCATCGTCTGTAACGGATTTGTCAAGGCGGGCCCGGTAGATTTTTTCGATTTCGGAGCTGGGATGCGTCAGGCGATGGGCAAGATCGCCATCATTTGTCAGCAAGAGAATTCCTGTCGTGTCACGGTCCAGCCTGCCGACAGGATACACGCGCTGACGGAGCCGCACGTAGTCCAAAACCGTTGTCCTTCCCCGCTCATCGTGAAGTGTCGTGATGCAGTCCTTTGGTTTGTTCAGAAGGATATACAGCGACCGTTGAGCTGCCAGTACCGGCTTGCCGTTGACCGTAACGCGGTCGTGCAATGGATCGACCTTCGATCCCAGTTCCTTGACCACAGTGCCATTGACTCGAACGGCCCCCGAAAGGATGAGCTCGTCGTTCTTGCGGCGGGATCCGACACCGGCCAGCGCCAGATACCGGTTCAGCCGAAGAGTTTCCTGATGAAGGTCTGTATCTTTTCTTTCCAACCGGCCCACGCTGATTTTCGAGGCTGAGAGACCTCAGGCTCTTGGGGAGAAGGGGTTAGTTCCGACGGACGCTCAGGAACAACTTCGCTGGATTCCTGTTCAATCGCAAGAGGAAGCGCATCCGCCGGGGCTTGATTGCGGGGCTCCTCATGCGATCCCCCAACGATTTCAGCCGGTTCGGCCAGCACGGGCGGCTCGACGGCCGCAATCTCCGGCTCTCGTGTACGATCATCGAGGATTTGTTCACGATCATCTACTCTGGAAACCTCTGCGCTCACTTCCTCTGCCACCGGAACGTCACTTTCCGCTAAAACATTGCCCGCGGAAGCTTCAGGCTCAGCCACAGTCTCGTTCGGCAGCGGCTGTATTTCGGCGAGCGGTGCGTCTGTATCGGAAGGAGTTTCTGCGGTCTCGGTGGCAGGAGCTTCTTCCTTCGGGCGAACAGTCAGTTTCTGGGGACGTCCTTTTGGAAGGATCCTGACCTCGTCGTCGAGCTCCGGCTTTTTCTTGGGAATATGGGGAAGGCGGGATTTAAAATCCTCCTCGTTTTTCATTTGCTCCGCAGCAGCCTGAGCTTCCAGCATCCGCCGCGCGGTATCGAACTCGCTTTCCCCGAGAATTTCTTCGATCTCCCGCGGTCGCGGCAGGTCGGTAATCTCGTTAAGACCGAAGTGCTTCAGGAACTCCCGCGTGGTTCCGTACAGCAGCGGACGACCGACCGTTTCCGCGCGACCGACAATGGTGACAAGCTCTTTTTCCAGCAGTGTTTTCATCACATAATCGCAATTCACACCACGGATTGATTCGACCTCGGGCTTCGAAATGGGCTGTTTGTATGCAACGATGGCCAGTGTTTCCAGTGACGATTGCGAGAGTTTCCGGCGGGATTGTTCCTTGTACAAGACGCCCAGCCATTCCGCGTATTCCTTGAGCGTGGCGAATTGATATCCACCGGCAACGGCTATGATCCGATACGGCTTGTCTGCCGATTTAAACTCCTCATTCAGCGTACCGATAATGGCCTGAATTTCTTCCTGCTCTAATCGGCGATCCCTGTCGCCCGACTGTTCTTCATAGATGGCCTTGAGTTGTCTGACGGTCAGCGGTTCCCTGGCCGCGAAGATGAGTCCCTCGACGAGGCTTTTCACTGTCACCGGTACTTTCAGAATCCGCTTCTCGGTTGCGGTCGCTTGTTGATCAGCCATGGCCCCTTACGCAAGTGTTCGCATGATCGAAAGTTCTCGAAACGGATCCTGCTGGCGGACAATCAGTTGCCGGTTTCGGATCATCTCCAACAGGGCGAGGAACGTAACGATGACCCTGATGCGCTCCTCCATACCGCCGATCAGTTCGGCGAACGTGGCTTCAGATCGCCGGGAAAAGAAATCCATCAGAAAATCAAGCTGCTCGTCAATACTCACGTTGAGGCGGATGACCTCATGGACAAATTTCTTTGGCATCCTGTCCATGGCAAACTTAAACGATGCAATGAGGTCAAATAATGTAACGTCCCGAAGGGAGTAATCGTCCTCCTCCACAGGCATGATTTTTTCGTCCGCTTCCGTGTATCCGCGTTCGAAGATCTGGAATCGATCATCCTCGAGGGAGGAGAATCGTCCCGCTGCTTCCTTATAGCGTTTGTACTCCACGAGCCGCTTGACGAGATTCGCCCGGGGATCTTCCTCCTCTTCCTCTCCAGGTTCCGGTGGAAGCAGCATACGGACTTTAATCTGCATCAATTCCGCGGCCATCACAACAAACTCGCCTGCGAGTTCCAAGTCAAGCGACTCCAGGTAATGGATGTATTCCAGGAATTCCTTTGTGATGCGCGAAATCGGAATGTCATAGATATCAAGCTCATCGCGTTTAATGAAGAACAGTAGGAGATCCAGCGGTCCCTCGAAGTCGGTGAGTTTGATGGTGTACACTGGTATTCGTTATTGGTTAATGGTTATTGGTCGTTGGAGGTGGCGTTGGTCAGCCGATTCCCATTGCGTCGTGGACTTCTGTCATGGTTGCTTTTGCAACCGCGGCAGCGCGGCGCTCGCCGTCGGCCAGGATCTCCTTCACTTCCGACCCGTGCTTCTCGTAGTACGCGCGACGTTCACGGATGGGTGCGAGAGCGTTCACGATGTGATTTGCGCAGTTCAACTTGCAGTCAACGCAGCCAAGGGATCCGGATTCACATCCCGCTCTGATCTCCGGTACTTCGGCCTGGTTGAACTTATTGTGATACGCAAAGACAAGACAGATGTCCGGGCGACCGGGGTCCCCCTTTCGGATTTTTTGCGGATCCGTAACCGCCTTTCGCATTTTACTTCTTATTGTATCCGGCAAATCTGAAAGGAGGATCGTGTTCCCTACCGACTTGCTCATGCGCCGTCCGTCGAGACCCGGCAACCTGGAAAATTTCGTGAGTTTTGCCTCCGGTTCGGGGAACACGCGCTTATATTGCTGATTAAATTTGCGGGCGATTTCACGGGTGATCTCGATGTGGGGAAGCTGATCCTCGCCCACGGGGACGATTTCTCCCTTATATAAAAGAATATCCGCCGCCTGAAGGACCGGATACCCCAGGTGTCCGTACGTCACACCCTCGATTTCGAGATCCCGCACCTGTTCTTTGAGCGTGGGATTTCGCTCCAGCCGTGACGAGCTGATAAGCATAGAGAACAGCAGATGGAGTTCCGAGTGTTCCTTGATCCTCGATTGGCGGAAAACGGGGCTGAGGGAGGGATCAATCCCCGCGGAGAGCCAGTCGATCAGCATCTCCCGCGAGTGATCGGGAATGTCGGTCGTATCCGGATTCGTTGTCAGGGCGTGATAGTCGGCGATCAGATGGTAGTTCTGAAATTCATGTTGAAGGGCGACCCAGTTTTCCAGTGCCCCTACAAGATGGCCAAGATGGAGCTTGCCGGTAGGACGCATCCCGCTGAGAATGACTCTTTTCCGCGTGGTCAAGCCTCCGCACTTCTCCTTTTCGTCAGTTCATGTACAGATACGGTTTCCACCGGTCGTCCACCGTCCCGACAAAATCACGAATAAACATCACATGATTTGGCTTGATGGGCTTGCGAAGGAGCGGCATCTGAGCCTCATGGGGAGTCTGATCTCCCTTCTTGTTGTTGCACCTGACGCACGCGCACACCAGGTTCTCCCATACGTCCGTGCCTCCGCGGGCACGTGGAATAACATGGTCAACGGTGAGGGGCACATCGGAGCGGCCGCAATATTGGCATCGGTGACCATCCCGCCGCAGGATGTTCTTTCTGGAAAGGACGATTTTCTTGAAGGGAACCCGGACATAGATGGAGAGGCGAACAATGCTCGGGAATGGCATCGATCTCGACACCGAATGAAGGAGCTTGCCGTCAATCGCGGCTATGAGCTCTGCTTTTCCCAGATACAAAAGAATGATCGCCTTTTTTACGTTACAAACGCTGAGGGGCTCGTAGTTGTGGTTTAACACGAGCACCTTGCGGCTGATTCCAATGGAATGCCTGAGGGAATCAGCCTTTCCATTACCACGCGGTGTGTGAATTGCAGCGCTGAAGTCTCAAACACCTCCTCTTGAGCATAGGCACCCAGGCCTGTTGGCTGAACACCTTCTTGAACGCTTTTCTGTTACTGCATGAAAAATATAGCATAACGAGCGGTGAGAGTCAAGGCGTGGAATAACCCGGTGATGAGGCGGGTTTCCGCACCTACGAGCGGCGGAATCGCTTGCGGACTTCCTGCATCGAATCTCCCCCGAACTTCTCCAGAAACGCATTGGCCAGGACAGGCTGTATGGCAGCTTCAGCAATGACCGAACAGGCCGGCACAGCACATACATCAGATCTCTCATACCGCGCCCGGGTCGCTTTGCCGGTGCGAAGGTCGACGGATTTCAGAGGATGCGCCAGAGTCGAGATTGGCTTCATGGCGGCGCGGATCACCAGCAGTTCACCATTCGTGACACCCCCTTCCAGGCCACCCGCTCGATTCGTCCTTCTTGTCACCTGTCCTTTCCTTACAACAAATTCGTCGTGGACTTCGGAGCCCCATCGCGCCGCGTTTGCAAATCCTTCTCCTATCTCCACACTTTTCACTGCGTGGATGGACATCACAGCTTGCGAGAGGAGTCCATCGAGTTTCCTGTCCCACTGCACGTACGATCCTAATCCCATAGGCACGCCACTCACAATTACCTCGAAGATTCCCCCAAGCGTGTCACCGCTTTTTTTTGCGCGCC
>JACQPU010000013.1 GCA_016207365.1 Ignavibacteriales bacterium
CGCTTGCCCCCTGTATCAGAACAAACGTTTCGCTTGCCGCGACCTTTTTCACATTTCGGATCACTTCCTGCGTCACCCGGCTCTGTCCCACAAATACCGGCGATCTTCCCACACGCAGCAGCTCATTCTTCATGATCTCCTTTTCGATCATGAACTTCCGTCTCTCAATCGCCCTCTGAACCGTGGCCAGGAGCTGCTCGGATTCATACGGCTTGCTGATGAAATCGTACGCACCCAGCTTCACGGTCTCAAACGCCGTCTTCATGTCAACAACATTGGTTAACATGATCACTTGGGTCGTGGGGGAGTGTTCGCGGATGAACTTCAGGACTTCAATGCCACCCACCCTCGGCATTTTGATGTCCAACAAAACAACATCGTAAAGATTTGATTGAACAAGATTGATCGCCTCTGTCCCATTATAAGCCACAGAGACATCAAATTCGGCAAGATCCTCGAATTCAGTTTGGAGCAGGAAGGTAATGTCCTTCTCGTCGTCAACAAGAAGGATGCGGTACTTCTTAGGCATGAAACTCCACCGGCAGGGTTTTGTGCCGCTCCCAAAAGCAGAGATTGTGTTTCGACATCGATTCGATAAAGGCGAGCGAGCATTCCGCCCAAAATGAGCGGAACTTGTTCCAACTCTAGGTCTCTGTGGAATACACAAGATGACTTGTTTGGGACGGCATTAGCTGGTCCCCAGCACTCTCTCAACAGTCGTCAGAAGGTCGACAAGGTCATACGGTTTGCTGACGAAATCCTCGGCCCCGAGTTTTTTGGATTCAATTGCGTTCTTCAAATCTGCAAATCCCGTCAGCATGATGACTTTCGTTGCAGGCTGATGTTGTTTCACGTACTTCAGCACTTCGAACCCGTCTACATTCGGCATCTTGATGTCCAGGAGCACAAGGTGGAACTGTTCAGCCCCGATGATTTTGATTGCCTCGTCGCCGTCGGCCGCCGTGCTGACCTGATATCCCTCCCCCTCAAGTTCTGCACTCAACACCGTGCGCAGCGCTTCTTCGTCGTCCACAACAAGAATCTTGTTTTTAACCGCCATTGTCAGAGTCTCGTGAGAATTCGTGCACCTGAGCCGGCTTTTGGACTTCAGGGGGTGAAAATGTCATGAGTGCGATTATAGAGAAATTCAGCCTGAAATGCAAACTGCAATCTCAGCTCTCCCGTCGTTGCAAGTCACAGGCATATAACGTACCTTGGGATCAATGGAAGCTCACAAAACCATAACACTGTTGCTTGTTGACGACGACATCACGTTTGTCAAGATCGTCCAGCATCATCTCCAGAAATTCCAGGGGAGGGAATTCAAGCTCATCTGGAAAGAACGCGTGGAGGAGGCACTTACCGAAGTCCGTGAAAACAAGGCAATCGACATTATCCTGACGGACTACTCCCTTCCAGGGGCGAACGGATTGGAATTCTGCCTGCAACTCAACGCCATGAATTCGGAGATTCCCATCATTTTCGTCACTGCAACGCGCGACTTCAAACTCGCCGTCGATGCCATGAAGCTTGGTGTTGAGGATTTCCTCGTGAAAGAGGATATATCGGAGCTTCTCCTTCCGAAAACGATCATTAACGCCCTCGAAAAGCACCGCACTCGCAGACAGATGGAAGCGGTGGAAAAACGCATGCTGATTGCGGCAAAGCGGGCCGAAGCCATCCGCGAACTCGTGGTCACCGTTTGTCACGAATTCAATAATCCCCTCGCTGCGATTAAGATCAGCGCGGACCTTCTTTCCCGGCAATTTCCTGAAAACGAAAAAAAGTTGCTGCGGGAGTTCGACAAGCATTTTCAGAAGATTGAGGGTGAAATCAAGCGGCTTCGGGACATCAACTTCGAACGGCTCGAGGTCAACGGGTAGTGGCTCAAGCGACTACCGGTCAACGAGCGGCCTTGATTCTGTCGATCGTTTTTGTTAGATTAAAGGTTCAGCATTAGGAGGAAGCCCAAACCGGCGATGATATTTTCCGAAAGGACAAGGAAACGCGTCCGCGTCTTCGATGATCCCCCAACGAGTGTAGCCAAGTGTCCCGCCCAGCAAGCGGGACACTTCTTTTATAGGCGGAACGGTATATGATCGTGGCGGATGTGGAGCAGATCATGGAACAATGGGCACCGCGGTGGATCGCCTGGGAGAAGGACAACGTCGGCCTGCAGGTAGGCAATCGAAAAGCCCGGGTGCGAAAGATCCACATATGCCTCGATGTCACAGAGGAGATTATTGATGAGGCTCGTCGCGCCAAGGCGGATATGATTATTTCCCACCACCCCCTGATCTTCCGTCCGCTGACCTCTGTTACCACTGCCGATCCCGGGGGCACGATGATCCTCCGGCTTGCCGAATACGGCATTGCACTGTATTCCGCTCATACAAATCTGGATTTCACACGCGAGGGAGTCAGCATGAGCCTCGGGCGGACGCTGGGACTCAAGAACATCAAGTTTCTCGCACCGCTCAGGGGACTTATGACGAAAATCGCGGTGTTTGTGCCCTCCGGATCGGTCGGCCCCGTCATGGAAGCCATGACTCAGGCGGGAGCGGGGATAATTGGCAACTACTCCCACTGCTCATTTCAGATCAACGGGCGGGGAACGTTCCTGGGATCGGAATTGTCCAATCCGACCATCGGCACAGCAGGCGTGTTGGAAACCGCCGAGGAAGTGCGGCTTGAAATGATCTGCCCGCGTTTCCGCGTTTCGTCAATCGTCGAAGCGATGAAATCCGCTCACCCTTATGACGAAGTCGCGTACGACCTTTATCCCCTGGACAATGAAAGCACGGAGTTCGGGATGGGCGCCATCGGCGAGTTGGATCCCCCGCAATCTCTGAGCCGATGGCTCAAGACGGTCCGCTCGACGCTCCGCGCGGAAACACTTCGTGTGAGCGGACCGAATCCGTCGCAGGTTCGGCGTGTTGCGGTGTGTGGCGGCAGCGGTTCAGATCTACTCCAAGCCGCGGTGGACGGCGCGGCAGATGTCTTCGTCACCGCCGACGTCCGATACCATACGTTTCATGATGCGGGGAATCAAATCGCTCTCGTTGATGCAGGTCACTGGGAAACGGAACATCCGGTCCTGCCGGTCATCGCATCCAAGCTGGAACAAGCATGTTCCGAACGCAAGGAGCGCGTTGTCATTACTGTCACGAATCGAAAGACAAGTCCCATTCAGGTGCATTAAAGTAAAGAAGGAGTGTGCTTTGGAAAATCGTTTGCGGTTGCTGTTCAGCCTCCAACAGGTGGATTCAGGATTGGATGAACTGCAGGAAATGAAGGGCGACCTTCCACGCACGGTGGCGGACCTCGAATCGCGCATGAAGGAACGGGAAAGGACACGGAAGGAATTCGAAGATTTCATACGTCAATCGATCGTTCAGCGCGACGCTGTTGACGTGGAAATCATTACCCTCCGTGAAACCATCGAGAAATATAAGAGCCAGCAGTTCCAGGTAAAGACCAACAAACAGTACGACGCCCTCACGAGGGAAATCGATGCAGCACTGGAGAAAATCAACAAATTGCAAAAGGAAATGGAGGCGCTGGAGGGAAAAGTGACCGTGACAAAGCAGGACCTGGAAAAACTCGGACCGGAAATCGAGACTCTGAAGAAAGAACTGGAAGAACGGAATGCCGAGCTTCAGCTTGTCAACAGCGAGCACGAGGAGGAAGAGCTGAAACTCCGTCATGAACGGGAGAAGCTGGTCGTGCGCATCGACAAGAGCGATTTGCGTCGGTACGAGAGGATTCGAGAAGCCAAGGACGGGAAAGCGGTTGTTCCCGTGCGGCGGAATGCATGCGGAGGGTGTTTCAAACGCGTCCCGCCACAAACGGTCCTCGAGCTCAGAAAGAACACAAGATTAATCCAGTGCGAACATTGCGGCCGCATTCTGGTATCCGATGAAATTGTCAACAGCGCCGCCACGGTATGACAGTGCACGCTTTTACCGACGGCGCATCACGGGGGAATCCGGGGGAAAGCGGCATCGGGATTCTCATGAGGGATGAAC
>JACQPU010000194.1 GCA_016207365.1 Ignavibacteriales bacterium
CCGTTCACGTCGGAGGTCCCCAGGCTCCTCCGCGCTCTGGACGTCCTTGTTGTACCAAGTCACAGCGAATCGTTCGGATACGTGGCTGTCGAAGCCATGGCGATGGGAATTCCGGTTCTGGGGACAAAAGCAGGCGGGTTACCGGAAATCGTCGTTGATCAGGAAACGGGATTTCTTGTGCCGCCGAGGGATCCTGCCGCGCTGGCTGAGCGACTTATTATTCTCTTGAAGAACAAATCGCTGAGATCGTCAATGGGCAAGAGGGGACGGCGCAGGGCACTTGAGTTGTTCGATTTTGCCCGGAGTGTGGAACATCTCGAAGAAATTCTTGTGGCTCTGCCCTTGCGACGCCGTGATTAGGCCTTCCCTGGAGATTGACCTGCCACAATCAAACCCAGCAGGCCAAGGAGGAATCTGTAGAGGAGAGAGTTCAGCGGATCAATGACAAAACCGCCCACAAGGCCGGAGACGGCCAGGGTTCCCATTGCGGTGATGAGGGCGAGAACCAGGTCTCGTGAGAACAAATCCGGTGCGAGTTTCCGCCAGGCGGAGATTCCGCGCCTGAACGTCAGTATGAAGAGCCAGAGAAATGTCGCAAGACCGAGGAACCCGCTTTCCATGTAAACCTGCAAGTAATCGTTGTGCCAGCTTCCCACCCCCCTGTCCCGCATTTCATCCATTCGCGTGAAGACTTTCTGAAACGTTCTCGGTCCGAATCCCACAAGCGGCCGTTCGAAAAGGCGGTCTGTTGCCCCCATCCATATCACATCCCTTCCATTCATAAACTCACTGAAGCTTGAGACAGAGGCTGCAATGCGTCCTGAGATGGACGGCAAGGCGACTGCGAGAATCGCACCTAAAGCGAGAAAAACCAGGAGTTTTCGTTCGCGCGTTATCCCGACAACGGTAAACAGCAAGATACCCATACCCCAATGGATCCGATTCAACGTCGCCGCGATACCACATACAAAGATTGCGGTCAGAATCCAGAACATCCACGCCTTTGGAAAAAAGTCCCGGTTTCGACCGAGGATGAGAACAAGCGAGACCATCACCGTCAGATACATTCCCAACGTCACGGGACCTGAGACCATTGATGTAGCGCGGTCGGAATATCCAAGCACGGCTACCGCAATGCCATAGAGTGCTCCGGCAATACCGGCCGCCCAAAGAATCCACACCGCAAGAACAGTCTTTTTCCTCTCGGTAATTGAAAATTCCTGAGTCACAATAAAGAAAATGACATAAAAGACGATCTCCTTGGAAATCGCGGACAAGCTTTCGGACACATCGATGGAGAAGGGGATGGAAAGGATGCGTGCTGAGACAAAACTCAGATACGCAATATCAAAAGGGGTTCGTCGAAGACTGTACTTGTCTGCAGCGATGATCTTGGCAATCCAGAGTACTGCAAGCAACAGAACCGTCGTCTGAACCACCGCGATCGAGAGAATGACGGATCCTGCAAATACGAGAAGCAGAATCCAGATGGCGCGGTCAAGATTTTTCAGGGCTTTCGGTTCAGGCACCTTGTCGCTCCTTGAGGCTATGAATAAATGCCTTTGTTTTGGAGCGCATGAACTCGGGTGAGATTGATGAAACGGGCTTTCCGGGATCTGCCAGCACCATTTCGTATGGAATCCCCATAGGAAGCCATTCGTTCGTCACCTGTAACGGCGTATAAAAGGCCAGCACTGGCGTTTTCATGGCGGATGCAATGTGCACGACTGATGTATCCGGCGTCACCACACATTGAGCCGCGCCAATAAGCGCGGCGATAGCCAGAAGACCGGCATCTCCCCTTTCCGGAAACTCCCGGCACTGGTCCCCGACGATTTGGGCCACGCTTCGGCGGACCATTCTGTCAGACGGGGCGCTGATCAGGACTACGTTTTGATCGCACTCGCGAGTCAACACGGCGGCCAGAATGATCATTTGAGCCAAATTGATACTTCTCGGTTCTTCAGCTGCCGAAATGTTCAGCACGGTGAATCCTTTGGCGCCGGATGCAGTCCTGGCGGCAAATCCCGTGCCCGTCAGAAAAACCGACACCTGGTCGGTGCTGTTGCGGTCGGGAAACACTTCAAACTGCATTGATCCAGAAAAGGGCTGCAATCCGAAGACCCGATCAACGTATTTCATAAGTACTTCCGCCATGTGGTCATTCCCACGGTCGAGGGAAAGAAGCTTGTTGAAATAAAAACCGTATTGTTCAGCGCCCTGGCCGACTTTGATTCCCTTCGGAGAAATGAGATTCGCAAGAATTCCCCCTGATGTTGTCCTGTTAAAGATGAAATTGAGAACAACATCGTACCGCTCGATCCTCGCCTGGCGAATCATGCGGAGAACCCCGAACCAGGATTTCGGAAGTACGTGAATACGATCAACATGCGGATTACCGCGAAGAAGCTCCGCGTTTGCGGACGACGCGAGCACACCGAGCTTGAGGTCGGATCTCAGCTCCTTCAGCCTGCGAAGCACCGGCGTTGTCACCACAATGTCCCCGAGGCGGTCGTAACGAAGGATCAGCAGACTGCGAATAGAATCCAGATCGATGGTCCCCTCGAGCTGCGGATTCCTGAGGATTAACCGAAGGACGGGATAGACGATCCCGTAACGCAAGATTAATTCCAAGGCGCGAAGAATTTTCCTCAACGCTGTTCCCCAGTCAGTAAACCGGACAGGTGTCCTTCCCGCATTCGTGTGCTCAGACGCTCAAAGGCTTCTACAACATCACTGACCGAGATCGTTTTCAGATCATCCACTGTGGTCACCAAAGCTTCAGAGAGGGATCTGTACGGTTCCCAAATACGCAGATCGGGGTTCGACTGCACATAGAGCACAACGGAGGGAATGTCAAAAGCGGCCGCCAGATGCACCGCGGATGTGTCAGGCGTGATCAAAATGCTCAGTCGGCTGATCCATGCGGCAAAACCATCGAAAGAGGTTTCAGGTGCAGCGATCGTTTGTGGAACACCCTCTGCAATCTCCAAAAGGCGTTGACGGTCCTCTCCTTTTCCGAGCAGTATAAAGGACAGACCCGGAAATGCGGATGTGAGACGACGAAGCAGCTCCCGATAGTTGGGGACCCCCCAGAATCTCGTGTCGCTCCCAGCAGAGATGTTTATTCCGACTTTTGGACCTTCAGCGTACCTCCCGGATTCGAGAAACTCAGATACTTCACGTTCGGCCTTCTCTCCAATCGTGTATCTCACGCGTAGGTTCACGGTTGCCGGGTCTATGCCAAACGGCCTCAGAAGTTCCGCTATTCTCTCAACAATGTGAGATTCTTTCCTCGATTTCATGGGCACAATAATATCGTACGCGTACGCGTTTTCCTTCTCCAATCCGACATTCCATCGGCCACCCGCAAGCAAGAGGATTACGGTCGATGTCGCAGATGGGTTGTCCATCAGATCTACAACGAAATCGTAGTGCTCTGCGCGAATTCGACGAAGAAGTCTAAGAGAACTGAGCAGCCCCTTGGTGTACACCCAGCGCCTTCGAACATGCGGGCTGTTTTCGAGGACGAAGTGATTATTTCGGCTCAAAACGATATCAATGGTGTAATCCGGATATCGTTCTTTAAGAGCGGCAAACAGGGGAGTAGAAACGAGAACGTCGCCGATTCTATCCTGGCGGATGAAGAGAATCCTGGAACGGGCGACCGGGAGAGATGCAGGGGGAGCGTGTCGCGAGCGGGCGAGGACGCGAAGAGATTGAAGGAGGGCATACCGGAGGCCCCACTCAATCTTTTTTAGCAAACCCTTCACTTCCTTCCGCTCTCAAATTCCCCCTCTTCAGAGAATTGGAGCGAGTAGAGCCGCCTGTACAAGCCACTGTCTTTGCGCAGCAGTTCATCATGTGTTCCTTCTTCGAGGATCTTTCCTTTCTCCAGGACAAAGATCCTGTCGCATCGGTATACGGTTGACAGCCTGTGGGCAATAATGAACGAAGTTCTCCCCTGCATCAGGCGATCGAGGGCTTCCTGAACGGCCATCTCCGATTCCGCATCGAGAGCTGATGTCGCCTCATCGAGCAGGAGGATCCTGGGATCCCGAAGAACGGCCCTGGCGATTGCAATGCGTTGGCGCTGACCACCCGACAGCTGAACACCCCTCTCCCCTACTTCGGTTTCGTACGCTTTTTCCAGTTTTTCGATAAACTCATGGGCGTTCGCGATTCTTGCCGCCTCCTCGATCTCTCCCCGGCTTGCCTCCAATCTTCCGTAGCGGATATTGTCATAGATGCTTCCGGCGAACAACATCACCTCCTGGGGCACTATTGCGATATGCGAACGGAGGGTTTGAAGACCCAGGGTCCTGATATCCCTGCCATCGACAAGAACGGTACCCTCGTCCACTTCATAGAATCTAGGAATGAGGTTCACGAGCGTTGTCTTTCCGCTCCCACTTGGTCCCACAAGGGCAACCTTCTCGCCTGCGTTCACTGTAAACGATATTGATTGGAGCGCAGGTACTTCGGGCCGGTAGGAAAACGAGACGGCTTTGAACTCCACGCGTCCATCCCTTATTACTCCGTCCTCACTGCGGATTTCCTCCAGCGGTTCCTTCTCGAGGTCAAGCATGTCGAAAATAAAGCCTGCAGAAACGAGACTCTTTTGCAAGCGGGCAACGTTTTCGCCAATCGCCTTCACCGGCTTGGCAAGAAACGTGATCAGAATGAGGAAGCTGATCATGATTTCGATAGTCATGGAACCCTGGATGAACAGATAGGCCGTAAAAACGACAAGCATTGCGACAACGATCGTGTTGAACAACTCGTTAACCGGACTCAAGAGTGCGACAGTCCGGACAATCTTCATGTTATAATGGTAGTTATGCTCGACTTTCTGTTTGAACTCCTTCCGCTCGTACTGCTCGCGTGTGAACGATTTGACAATGCGAATCCCGTTTATCTTTTCCTGCAGGAATGAGGAAATGTCCGCCAGGGTATTTGTGATTTCACGACTGAAGGATCGTATCCGATCACCAAACTTTCTGGATATGATCCCCGAGATCGTAAAAATCACCACCGTAAAGATCGTCAGTTGCCAGTTCGTGAGGATCAACGCTGTTGCGAAAATCACGGCGTAGACGGCGTTTTGTGCCATTTCCACCATCTGAAACAGGGACTGCTCGAGGGCGTTCACGTCATTGGTGATTCTCGACATGATGCGACCGGTTTTTTGCGAGTCGAAATAGCGAACGGGGAAAAACACGATGTTATCGAAAAGGTCCAGCCTGAACCGCATCAACAGTTTTTGTTGGACGGAGCTCATAAGGTTTTCGCGCACATACACGAAAATAACCTTGATGAGAACGATACTGAGGATGGCCGCGGCGAACAGGGCAATGAGTCTGAAACTCTCATCGTATCCCCGGATGCTGAATGTCGCGAATGTGATTCCGTAGATTGTCACGGGCACATCCATCGCGACGGTGACTCCGCGTTGGACGAAATCCTGGATTTGCTGAAGGACGGCGAACAGCCGGGCCACAAGGAAGGCAGATACCGTATCGGCCAGGCTCATGATTGCCACGGAGCACAGGCCTGCGATGATTCGCCACTTGTACCGGAGAAAATAGCGGCTTAGTCGGAGGAAGGTTTTCATCGGCTTTCCGCGAGGGCTAACGTACTCGTTTTTCGGGCGACTTGCAATGAAGGAAAGTTCAAGGGACGTCCCTGCTCATCCACAAAGCGAGCGCAGGCGTTCCCAGGTATACAGGCCGGTGGCGTGTCCATCGCCCCAGGTGACCTGAAGGGCGTACGAGCCAACCTGTTGGACTCCCATGAGCTCATATTTCCCAGGCATGTCGGGGACGGGCTGTGGCTTGTAGGCCTTGAAAAGCACGGTCTCCCCCTGACACCCAGCACAGGGACAGTTGTCTCTCAACGCCTTGAGCGAAATGATGCAGGTGATGCCATCGTTCCATTCAACGGCAAGATCGCCCGACTCGCTTCTTCGTATTTGCTTTGGTACTAGCATGACATGAAAAAAGGACAACGGCGCGTGTTGTCCTCATGAAAGACAAGGAATACTGGTTGTAATTAAAA
>JACQPU010000189.1 GCA_016207365.1 Ignavibacteriales bacterium
AGAAGAACCCATCGGTGCCATGAACATGTGGGAAGAGCCTGAACGCGCCATTGCTCACAAAATTCTCCAAATCTGTCCGGCGAGCGTAGCCGGAAATGTCCACGGGGCTGAAGTCATGATGCCGCTCAAGAAACTCATTTACAACATCTTCATTCTCATCTTTGAGGAGAGAGCACGTCGCATAGAACATCAGTCCCCCCGGCTTGACAAAGTGCCGGTGGGATTCCATGATGTGAATCTGTTTCTCCTTCAGTTCCGGAATATCTAATTCTTTCAGAGTCCACTTTAAGCCGGGATTCCGCCGCAGAGTTCCGGTGCCGCTGCAGGGGACATCCAGGAACACGATATCAAAGAAATTGTTAAAGGAATCACGGCTCATAACCTCATCGGTCAGCATCATGCGCACATTCGAGGCTCCTGCCCGTGCAGCGCGCTTTCGCAATTCGCGCAGCCTGACGTCGTGGACATCCGCCGCTACGATCTCTCCCCGGTTCTTCATGATCGCGGCCAAATGCAGCGTCTTTCCACCGGCCCCCGCACAGGCATCGAGCACCTTCCAGGCTGGCTTCGGATCGAGCAGAACACCCACCAACTGACTGCCCTCATCCTGCACCTCGAACCAGCCATCGCGGAATGCCTGCAGACGAAAAATATTCAGACGTTTGGGCACAGTGAGGCCAACAGGCGAGTGGGGAGTTTGATGGGTTTCCAGCCCTTCCTTCTTCAACTGATTCATGCATTCTGCAACATTTGTTTTCAGGGCATTCACTCGGAGATTCAACGGAGCCTGGGTGTTCAATGAGGCACAAAGATTGCCTGCTCCTTCAAGTCCGAATTCACCGATCAATTTCTTTGCTAGCCAGTCCGGAAGGGAATGCTCGATAGCGAACCGCCCGGCTGGATCTGAAATGGAAACCTTTGCCTCAGGGAGCCGTGAAAGAAAGCCCTCGACGAGTTCACGTTGCTTTTCGGCCTGAAAAAGGGGAACGAGGTCCGCGGTTTCAGGAAGCGGATTTCCGGCTTTCCGCACATGATACGTCATAAGGGTAAAGACTGCGCGCTCTTCTTCGGAAAGAACAGTGACAGAGTCACCAATTGCCGACTGCGCGAGTGCCTCGCACACACGGAAATGGCGCAAAGTCCCATAGGTTGTCTCGGCAATGAATCTTCGGTCGTGCGAGCCAAGGTATTTCCTGGAACGGAAAAAAGAATCAATCAGGCTGTCTGCGGGTTTGCCGGATGATCTGATTTGAAGGAGGAGTTCGCGGGTATGTCCAAGAAGCGAAGAAAATTGCATAACACGGCAAGATAAGGAGAAAAGGAGGGAAGAACAACGGGATTTTGTGGTGGGATTGTGGATCGTGGATTGGGGATTTCGCAGCCCGCCATCACAGACTGATAAAGGCTGGCGGGAATGTGGATTCGCTTGAAGAATCCACAACCGTATCACACAACTTCTGCGCGAATCTTTACAACGAACTCCACCATTCCCCTTGCGTCAAGGCCGACCTCCACAGAATCGCCCTCATTGATATCGCCGGAGAGGATCTTTTCGGACAGGTGATTCACAACATATTTATGAATCACGCGTTTCAGCGGCCGTGCCCCAAAGGCCGGGTCGAACCCAAGCTTTGCCAGCCATTCAGTGAGCTCACCGGTGAACGTCAGCGTGATGTTCTTTCCTTCTGCCATCCGCGTAACCTCCCTCAACTGAAGCTCAACAATAGAACGGATCTCAGACGGCGTGAGCGGCTGGAAGAGTACGATTTCATCGATTCTGTTCAGGAACTCCGGCCGTATTATCTGTCGAAGTAATTCGAAGAGTTTCGTTCGCAGTTCACCCATGATGTCATCACGGTTATTATCGTTGACGAACTCAAGCTTCTCCTGAATCAGGGGGGAACCAAGGTTTGACGTCATAATAATGATCGCGTTCTTGAAATTGACAGTTCGCCCCTTGCCATCGGTAAGCCGTCCCTCGTCCAGCAGTTGCAGGAGTACGTTAAACACTTCCGGATGCGCTTTTTCTATTTCGTCGAGAAGTACAACAGAATAGGGCTTTCGCCGGACGGCCTCGGTCAGTTGGCCGCCCTCCTCATAGCCGACATATCCCGGCGGCGCACCGATGAGTCTTGAAACGGAAAACTTCTCCCCGTACTCGCTCATATCAATCCGCACCATCGCCTGCTCGTTATTAAACAAGAACTCAGCCAACGCACGGCCGAGCTCCGTCTTTCCGACTCCCGTGCTTCCGAGGAAAATGAAGGATCCGACGGGCCTGCGCTTGTCCTGCATGCCGGCTCTGCTTCGACGGATTGCGTGGGCAACCGCGCGGACGGCCTCATCCTGATTCACGAGGCGCTCGTGGATCCGGTCTTCGAGATGAAGGAGCCGGGTTCGTTCGCTTTCCAGCATTCGCATCACCGGGATCCCCGTCCATTTCGCAACGATCTCGGCTATGTCCTCCGCGTCCACTTCCTCCTTGAGCATTTTTTGGCTCTTCTGTACATCCGCCAGCTTCACCGAGGCCGCTTGAAGCTTTTTCTCAAGGCCCGCAATCACTCCATACCGCAGTTCTGCTACGCGGGCAAGATCCCCCTCCCGCTCCTTGCTCTCGGCTTCGGTCTTCGCGCGCTCGATCTCTTCCTTCATTCCACGAATCGACTGAATCAGCCCCTTTTCAAGATCCCAGTGAGCTTTGAGTTCAGATCGCGTTTGCTTGAGATCTGCCAGGTCACGCTCTATGACAGCAAGCCTGGCTTGCGATTCCTCGTCTTTCTCCCGTCGAACGGCTTCCCGCTCGATTTCGAGCTGCTTGACCTTACGTTCTACTTCGTCCAGCTCCTCTGGCATGGAGTCTATCTCAATCCGGAGTTTCGACGCGGCTTCGTCGACCAGATCGATGGCCTTGTCGGGGAGAAAGCGGTCGGAAATATAGTGGTGCCCAAGTTGGGCCGCTGCCACAATTGCTCCGTCGGTAATGCGAACCCCGTGGTGAACTTCGTAACGTTCCTTCAATCCGCGCAAAATCGAAATCGTGTCTTCGACGGTTGGTTCGTCGATCAATACAGGCTGAAAACGCCGCTCAAGGGCGGGGTCCTTTTCCACATGCTTCCTGTATTCATCGACCGTCGTTGCCCCGATGGCGCGAAGGTCACCACGGGCAAGTGCGGGCTTGAGCATATTGGCCGCATCCACCGAGCCCTGCGCGGCCCCGGCACCAACCAGCGTGTGCAACTCGTCGATGAACAGGATGATTTCCCCATTTGATTCTGTCACCTCGCGCAGGACAGCTTTGAGTCTTTCCTCAAACTGCCCCCGAAAACTTGTTCCGGCCACAAGGGATCCCATATCGAGGGCCATGATGCGCTTTAACTTCAGGTTTTCCGGCACGTCGCCCTGTACAATCCGGTATGCAATCCCTTCGGCAATGGCAGTCTTACCGACACCAGGGTCACCGATGAGTACAGGATTATTTTTTGTCCGGCGCGAGAGAACCTGAAGAACCCGTCGTATCTCATCCTGCCTGCCGATGACAGGATCCAGCTTTCCCTTTCGGGCCAGCTCGTTCAGATCGCGGCCAAACTTCTGGAGGGCCTGATATTTCTCCTCCGGAGTTTGATCCGTGACACGCTGACCTCCCCGGAGCTCTTTGAGTGCCCGCAGAGCGATCTCCCGCGTGACCCCTTGTTCTTTCAGGAGCCTTGATGATGCAGCCGGTTTGCCGCCCCCCTCCGGGTCCGACAGAAGAGCCAGCAGAAGATGTTCGGTACTGATAAACTCGTCTTTGAGGAGCGATGCCTCCTTTTGGGCTCTTTCCAGCACCGCTGCAAGAGCTGGGGAAAGATGCTCGGCCGAAGTACCCGCTCCCTCAAGTTTCGGGAGTTTCTCCAACTCCTCGTTAATTTTGATCCTCAGGCGCCGCACATTGGCACCAACCTTGTGGAGGGTTGGAACAACAATCCCTTCATCCTCCTGAACCAGCGCTGCAAGGAGGTGCTCAGGGTCAATGGATGGACTGCCGTAGTTTGTGGCGATGGCCTGGGCGTTCTGCACGGCTTCCTGGGATTTGAGCGTAAATTTATTGAAGTTCATTAGCAATGCCTTTCAGTCCGCTTGGCGGATGAGTCGCGGGGAAAAAACAAAAGGCGAGAGGAGCCTCGCCTTTTGTTTTCGAACGCAGACCCCGTCGCTGTCAGATTACGACCGGCTGTTCTTCCGGTTCTTTTCATCCTTTTCGTCGACCACCTCGAAATCGGCATTCTCTACCCGCTTTCCCCCCTTTTCGCCTTCGTCCGAGGGAGCAGGACCTGCGGATTGCGGGCCTGCTTGACCCTGCGCCCGCACTGACTCGTACATTTGCGACGATGCCTCGTTCCAGGCTGCATTGAGCACTTCCGTCTTGGCCTTGATATCCGCAACGGAGCCGTTCTTCACAGCCTCTTCGAGAGCATTTGCCGCACTTTCGACCTTGGCCTTCACATCCGCGTTCATCTTCTCGCCTAGCTCCTTAAGCTGTTTGCGCGTCTGAAAGACCAGGTTATCGGCTTGATTCTTGGTCTCGATCTCTTCCTTTCGCTTCCTGTCCTCGGACGCGTGCGCCTGTGCGTCGGTTTTCATCTTTTCGATTTCTTCCTTGCTCAGTCCACTCGACGAGGTAATGCGGATGGACTGTTCCTTGTTCGTTGCCTTGTCCTTTGCGGAAACGTGGAGGATTCCGTTCGCGTCGATGTCGAATGTGACCTCGATTTGAGGAATCCCGCGGGGAGCCGGCGGGATTCCGTCGAGATGAAACCGGCCAAGCGTGCGGTTGTCGACCGCCATCGGACGTTCACCCTGGAGGATATGGATTTCAACCGAGGGCTGGTTGTCCGAGGCCGTCGAAAAGATCTCGCTTTTCCGCGTTGGAATTGTGGTGTTGGCCGGAATCATTTGTGTTAGCACACCTCCCAACGTCTCGATACCGAGCGTCAGCGGTGTCACATCAAGGAGGAGGACATCAGTGACGTCGCCGGTGAGTACGCCGCCCTGAATTGCCGCTCCGACGGCGACCACTTCATCCGGATTCACGCCTTTGTGACCTTCCCTGCCGAAGATATCCTTGACCAACTGTTGAATGCGGGGAACCCGCGTCATTCCGCCTACGAGGATCACTTCACCGATCTCGCGCGGGTTCAGCGCTGCATCTTTCAGGGCCTTTTCGACGGGCGGGACGCAGCGTTGGACGAGGTCCTCCACAAGCTGTTCAAATTTCGCCCGCGTGATTGTCATGGTCAGGTGCTTTGGACCATCGGCAGTTGCCGTGATAAACGGAAGATTGACCTCCGTCTGCATCAGCTGGGAAAGCTCCATTTTGGCCTTCTCCGCGGCCTCCCGGAGACGCTGAAGGGCCATCGGGTCCTTGCGCAGATCGATGCCTTCCTGCTTCCTGAACTCGTCGGCAAGATAATCGATCAAACGCTGGTCGAAGTTATCACCGCCGAGATGAGTGTCCCCATTCGTGGATTTCACTTCGAAGACCCCCTCGCCAAGCTCAAGCACCGAAATGTCGAACGTTCCTCCACCGAGATCAAACACCGCCACCTTGATGTCCTTGCTCTTCTTGTCAAGACCGTAGGCTAGGGCTGCGGCTGTGGGCTCGTTGATGATCCGTCTGACATTCAATCCCGCGATTTCCCCCGCTTCCTTCGTTGCCTGCCTCTGGGCATCGTTAAAATATGCCGGTACTGTAACGACGGCATCCGTTACCTTGGTGCCAAGGTAATCCTCCGCTGTTTGCTTCATTTTCTGGAGAATCATGGCGGAAATCTCCGGCGGAGAATATACACGATCGCCGATCTGCACCCGTGCAGTATTGTTCTCCCCCTGTACAACCTTGTACGGAACGAGTTTCATTTCCTCGTTCACTTCGTGATGGAATCGTCCCATGAACCGTTTGATCGAATACACGGTGTTTTGTGAATTTGTCACCGCCTGGCGTTTCGCAGCCGCACCCACAAGCCGTTCGCCCGACTTGGTGAACCCGACTACCGACGGCGTTGTACGGGACCCTTCTGCATTCGCAATAACCACAGGATCGTTGCCTTCCATCACGGCAACGACAGAGTTCGTCGTTCCCAGGTCGATGCCAATAATTTTGCTGCTTTTCGTGGACATGGATCACCTCTCCTTGGTTTGCATGGTACAGCCGCGCCACTCTTCACGTGAAAAACGGACGGGTCCGCCGAAGAGGTGGACCCGACCGACGATTCGCTGAAGCACGATGCATGCCGCGTTAGTCAATTTTTGACCTTTACTTCGATTTGCTTCGGTTTAGCTTCCTCTGCCTTCGGGAGCGTAATCATCAGAACACCATTCTTGTACGTGGCGTCGATCAGGTCGCTCTTGACCGAAGTCGGAAGCGTGAAGGATCGCTGGAAAGAACCGTAAGTTCGCTCCATCCTGCGGAAATCCTCTCCCCGATCCTCTTTTTCCTCCTTCTTCTCACCCTGGATGGTCAGGACGTTTGATTCAAGCGTGATCTTGACATCGTCCTTGCTCATGCCCGGAAGCTCGGCCTTCACGACATACTCATTCTCCTGCTCGTAGATATCGACAGGAGGTGTCCAGACGCTAACGCCGAACGTTCCGTCGTCCTGGATCCCTCCCCTCATCAAACTGCCGAACAACCGGTCAAACTCCCGTTGAACGTTCCACAGCTCACTGGGAAAGCCGGGAAGGTCGCGGGTTGGATTCCATCGAATCAGTGCCATATCGATACCTCCTTTGCTTAATTACGTGATGCGGATTTCTTTTGCTTTCAATTGGTCGGATTTCGGAATAACGACTGTAAGAACGCCGTCTTCGAACTCCGCCTTAATGCGGCCGGATTCGAGTCCGTCCGTCAACAGAAACTTTCTGTGGTAGCTTTTTTTTTGCAATCTCCTTGTACAGCAACTGTGCGCCCTCGGCGTGCGGCAACCCGGCCCTGCCTTTGACCACAAGAGCTCGTGAATCGACGCTGACCTGGAGTGTGTCGCGCAGAGCTCCTGGCATGTCAATTCGGACGATGAACGAGTCACCGGTTTCGAAAACATCCACCGCCGGTGTGATATATTCTTCCCGCAGCTCAGCTTGCCGCGTCAAGGCGTTGTTTCCGCGCCGGATCAGTGCCGTGTCATTCTTTTTCGTCATGGCCTGGTCTCTTTCACCTAGCGGATACTGATCTGCCGCGGCCGTGACTGTTCCATCTTCGGCAGCCGAATCGTGAGGATCCCATCTTTCATCTCCGCGGAAATCTGATTCACGTCGACCGCTTCCGGAAGTTCAAAGGTCCTCACAAACGGATTGGTGTTGGTCTCATGGCGCAGTACCCTCGTTCCCTCCACGAGTCCGTAATGCTTGCGTTCGCCGCGAAGAATTAGGTTCCCGTTTTCAACGGAAATCTTCACGTCTTCCTTCTTCACTCCGGGGAGTTCGGCGACAATGGCATATTCGCCGTCGTTTTCGGCTATATCCATCGCAGGCACACCCGAGGCCCGGAAAGGAAACAAGCCGGAAAATACATTCTCCACCGCTCGATCAACATTAAACAGTGGATCAAATCCTGCAATTCGAACTAACATAGCTCTTTACCCTCCTTTTTTAGGTTATCATCGCACCCCGCAACAACCCAATTTGTGTGCCACGATGCTCCGAAGAAGTAATTCTGACCCTAAGCCATTAAACGACAATATGTTACGGCACATTCGCTGAAATCCCGCCACTGCCAAGTAACTGCCAGAATGACATGTCTTCTGACGGTAAAATTGCCAAGTTAGCACATATATCTGTCATTTTTACATGCTTGATTCTCGCGCATAATTTCATTATCCTGGCTCGCTTTCAAAACAACGAAAGGACCAGCTTCGTGCGAAAAGTTACCGTTCTCGCTCTTTTTTTCGCCTCCATACTTGCTGCGCAGCCCAGGAACTTCTTTGATAGAGCCGCCTGGCCTGGCTATTCTTCCA
>JACQPU010000183.1 GCA_016207365.1 Ignavibacteriales bacterium
GAATCGTTCAGGCCGATGTAGTTGTCCAGGGACTTGCTCATTTTTTCGACGCCGTCTGTGCCTGGAAGAATGGGCATCGTGAGAATCGCCTGGGGTTCCTGCCCGTATTCCCGCTGAATGTCCCTCCCCACGAGCAAATTGAATTTCTGGTCCGTGCCCCCGAGCTCGACGTCGGCCGCGACGGCCACGGAATCCATTGCCTGCGCGAGTGGATAGAGAAATTCGTGAATGCCAATCGGCTCGCCCGCTTTGTGCCGTCCTGTGAAATCATCGCGCTCAAGCATCCGAGCAACCGTGTAGCGGCCTGCCAGCACGATCACGTCGGCAAAACTCATTTTTCCAAGCCATTCCGAATTGTACAACATCTGAATTTTCTGAGCTGCGAGAATCTTTGTCGCCTGCTCGAAATATGTCTGTCCGTTGCGACGGGTGTCTTCGAGTGTAAGCGGAACACGCGTCTTGCTTTTTCCGGACGGATCACCGATCATGCCTGTGAAATCGCCGATAATCAAAATGGCGTGGTGGCCGAGATCCTGGAACTGGCGGAGTTTTCTGAGTACAACGGAATGACCGAGATGGAGGTCGGGCCGGCTGGGATCGCATCCCAGTTTGACGCGGAGGGGCTTTTTGGTCTTGATGGATCTCTCGAGTTTTCGGGCAAGGTCGTCTTCCGGTACGATCTCAGAAGCGCCTCGCCTGATCAGATCCATCTGTTCATTGAGCCGGGGGAACAAAATTAGGGAACACTCCTTTTCATTCGTTGGCGTATCTCCCGCTCGGCTTCACGGCGGGCCGTGGCTTCGCGCTTATCGTGCTTTTTCTTGCCCTGGGCGATGGCCAGCTCGATCTTGGCGTAGGGGCCGCTGAAATATGCAGAGAGGGGAATCAGGGTCAATCCTTTTTCGCGCACCTGTCCGATCAGCTTTCTGATTTGCTTCCCGTGAAGCAGGAGCTTTCGGGTCCGCATTGGTTCGTGGTTATTGATGTTGCCTTTTTCATACGGACTGATGTGCATGTTGTGGAGCCATACTTCGCCGTTCGTGAGAACGGCGTAACTGTCCTGTAAATTAGCCTTTCCCTGGCGAAGCGACTTGACCTCCGTTCCCTTCAGGACGATGCCCGCCTCGAACGTGTCCAGAATAAAAAACTCGTGTCGTGCCCTTCTGTTTGAAACAACAACTCTTCGCTCCGGCTCCGCCATGCAAAAATTTTTGCATCCAACGTACTACAAAAGTGAAAAAGAATCAATTCTGGAGGCAATATTTGTCGCTCGCCTCTTCACGCTCGTCTCTGTCGTCCGGATCTTCGTTCGCACTGAGCAGACGTGCGGCCAGGGGCAACCACGCAAACCCCATCGTTGACCAAAGGGCGAGTATCAGTGAGTATCTGTGAGTATCAGCGAGTATCCCGCATGTTGCGTTTGGGGACACTTCTGGCTATATTTTTCGCCGCAACGTTGAATGCCTAGTCGGTTTGCTCACCTTACGCCAGAGGACTCAATGCTTGAGCACCAGTATGATGTAACCGTTGTGGGTGGCGGTCCAGGCGGCTATGTGGCCGCAATCCGCGCAGCACAGCTCGGCCTGAAGGTCGGGCTTGTGGAATCGGACCGCCTGGGCGGAATCTGCCTGAATTGGGGCTGTATACCGTCAAAAGCTCTCCTGAAAAGCGCCGAGCTCTATAATCTGATGAAGCGCTCCGATGAGTTCGGTATTTCCCACAAAGACCTCTCTGTTGATTTTACAAAAATCATCAAGCGCAGCAGGGACGTTTCAGAGCGAATAACCAAAGGCGTCGAATTTCTAATGAAAAAGAACAAAATCGACGTCTTGAAAGGTTTCGGCAAACTGACCGGCAAGGCAACCGTCTCTGTTTCCAACGACGGCAAGGTAACTGACACCATCAAATCGAAGGCAGTCATATTGGCCACGGGCGGCCGGCCACGAACCATCCCGGGAGTTGCGATCGACCGGAAGAAGATTATCACGAGCACGGAGGCTATGATGCTCCAGGAACAGCCGAAAAGCCTCGCCGTGATCGGGGGTGGCGCCATTGGCATCGAGTTTGCGTATTTCTACAATTCCATCGGCACAAGAGTCACTGTCATCGAGATGATGCCGGGAATCCTGCCCCTTGAAGACAGGGAAATGTCGAAGCTCGTCGAATCTAGCCTCAAAAAGGCCGGTATTGAGATCATGACCGGCACAAAGGTGGAGGGAGTGAAGGTGGGGAAGGACGTGGAGGTCTCGGTATCCTCAGAGGAGGGGAAAAAATCCGTGAAGGCCGACTTGGCCCTTATGGCCATTGGAGTGCAGGGAAACTCAGAGAATCTTGGTCTCGAAGAACTCGGAATAAAGATCGAAAAGAGTTTTATAAAGGTTGACGAGTTTGGACGGACAAGCGTGCCTGGAATCTACGCAATTGGCGATGTCAGTGGCCCGCCGCTTTTGGCTCATGTCGCGTCACATGAGGGCATTGTTGCGGCCGAGCATATTACTGGAAAGGCAAAACACGGGATTGACCGGAGTGTCTTCCCAAGCTGCACATATTGCCAACCGCAGATTGCCAGCGTCGGTATGACAGAAGAAGCTGCCATAAAGGCCGGTTACAAGGTCAAAGTGGGCAGGTTTCCCTTCCGCCCGCTTGGAAAAGCCTTGGCGATCGGAGAGACCGAAGGGCAGGTGAAACTGGTTTTCGACGAGAAGTACGGCGAGTTGCTGGGCGCCCACATCGTGGGATCGGAAGCAACCGAGATGATTGCCGAGCTGATGACGGCCAAGTCGCTGGAAACGACCTACGAAGAGCTCTGGCGTACCATGCACGCTCATCCGACACTCGCCGAGGCCGTTATGGAGGCCGCCGGAAACGCGTATGGAGTAGCTATTCACATCTGATGCGCCTTGCCTGGATCGACATAGGACGGACGCGCTACGCCGAAGCGTGGGATCTTCAGCGGAGAATCCTTGAGTTGCGTCATTACGGGATGATTGAAGACGTTCTGGTTTTCACCGAGCACGAAAAGGTCTATACCTTGGGCAAGGGCGCAAATGATAACCACCTTTTGGCTTCTGAAGAAGAGCTGAAGAAATCCGGGATCGATGTCTTCCACATCGATCGCGGCGGCGACGTCACCTATCATGGTCCCGGACAGATCGTCGGTTACCCAATCCTGGATTTAAGCAAATACAAGACCGATCTTCACTGGTACCTGCGAGGTCTGGAGGAAGTCATTATCCGCACGTTGGATGAATATGATATCGTGGCGGGAAGGGAAGAAGGGATGACCGGCGTTTGGGCTCAAGGGGAAAAAATAGCGGCAATCGGTGTGAAAATCAGCCGTTGGGTCACCATGCACGGGTTTGCCCTCAATGTGAATACAGACTTGCGGGAGTTCGGAAGAATCATTCCGTGCGGGATTTTTCACAAGGGGGTTACGTCAATGGAAGCTGTTCTTGGCAGAGAGGTTCCCATGGATGAAGTGCAAAGCCATCTGGCGGAATCCTTTTCATCCGTGTTCGGCTGTGAGCTGATGACCGTATCCCGCGAAGATCTCCTTCGGGTTGTTGATGAACGATCCCTTGAGCACGCCTAATGCAGGTAAGACCATGAAGTCCAGAGGAGAGCGCGATACGATGACCCGGTCAAAGGCCGCGGGATTCATTCAAGACATCGACCTGACAAAGGATGAACTGCTTCGAGTGTACCGGAACATGCTGACTGCGCGGCGGATCGATGAGAAACACCTGATCCTCCTCAAGCAGGGCAAATCGTTCTTCCATATCGGTGGCTCGGGTCACGAAGCGGCTCAGATCGCAGCAGCCTCAGCTCTGGAACCGGGTCGTGATTACGCCTTTCCGTACTACCGTGATCTGGGCTTCTGTCTCCAACTTGGCTATTCGGCAGAAGAGTACTTCCTTTCTGCGCTCCACCGTGCCGATGATCCCGGAACCGGCGGCCGCCAGATGCCCGGACACTACGGCAAGGTTTCTGTAAGGATTATCACACAATCCAGCCCTACCGGTACTCAATATCTGCAAGCGGTGGGCATGGCCCTTGGAGCTGCGAAAGAAGGCAACGGCGAAGTTGTGTATGTCTCCTCGGGTGAGGGCTCCACGAGTGAAGGTGAATTCTTCGAAGCCGTCAATTGGGCCGCACGTGAATTGCTCCCGGTGATTTTCTTCATTCAGGACAACAGATATGCCATCTCCGTTCCGGTGACGCAACAGACGGCAGGGGGTTCGGTCTATGAAGTAACGAAAGGTTTCAAGGGACTTGAGAGGTTTAATGTCGACGGCACGGATTTTTTTGAAACGTACCGGGCGGCGACGCAGGCGGTTCAGCGTGCCCGGGAAGGCGGAGGACCATCGCTGATCGTTGCTAATGTTGTGCGATTGCTTCCGCATTCATCGTCGGACGATGACCGCAAATACAGAAGCAAGGAGGAAATTGAGCGGGACCGCCAGCGCGATCCGATTCCAAGAATGGCGGCGACGTTGATTGAAGAGGGTTACCTGACGGAGCATGAGAACGCGCGTTTGCAGGACGAGGTGAAAGCCCGCGTGGAAGCAGCCGTGGATCAGGCCGAAACCGCCTCACTGCCGGATCCCTCGACTGTCTCAATGTACCTTTATGGCGAAGCGCACGCGAATCCACCGGCTGATTTTGCAGAAGTCGAGCACAAAGGAAGCAGGATTGTTCTCGTTGACGCAATCAATCATGCCCTTCACGAAGAGATGGAGCGGAATGACAAAGTGCTCGTTTTTGGCGAGGATGTGGCCGACGGAAAGGGCGGAGTGTTCACGGCGACAAAAGGCCTTTCAACAAAATACGGGACCGGCCGTGCATTCAACTCCCCGCTCGCTGAGGCCAGCATCGTGGGCGTGGCGATAGGTCTGGCTCTCAAAGGATGGAAACCTGTGCCCGAGATTCAGTTCGGCGATTATATCTGGCCGGGATTCATGCAGATCCGTGATGAGCTTGCCATGATGCGATACCGCTCGAACGGCACGTGGTCTTCGCCGGTTGTCATCAGGGTTGCCGTGGGTGGGTATATTCATGGTGGACATTATCACAGCCAGTCCATTGAAAGCATCATGGCCCACATTCCTGGCTTGCGGCTCGCGTTTCCATCCACCGCCGCAGACGCCAAAGGGCTTTTGAAGTCTGCTATTCGAGGCGACGACCCCGTGATCTTCATGGAACACAAAGGCCTGTACCGCCAGGGGTATGCCGCATCTCCGGAGCCGGATGCGGACTACCTCCTTCCGTTCGGTGTTGCCGC
>JACQPU010000184.1 GCA_016207365.1 Ignavibacteriales bacterium
AATCATGAAGCGGTTGGCGATTATCGTCGCGGCGGTGTGCGCAGCGTGCGGCTCGGCGCAAGCCCAGAACTCGGCGTTCGGCAAGAACAAGGTTCAATACAGAACGTTCGATTGGCAGTTCATCCAAACGAACCATTTCGACGTGTATTATGCTCAGGATGGCTATGAACTCGCTTCGTTCTCCGGCCACTCCGCCGAGGAAGCCTACGAGGCAATCCGCACGCTCTTCCGTTATGAGATTACCAACCGCATCTCGATCGTTGTCCACAATTCCCACAACGAGTTTCAGCAAACGAACGTGGTGGGAGAATACATGGAAGAAGGGATCGGGGGCGTTACAGAATTGTTCAAAAACCGGATTGTTCTTCCCTTCGAGGGGAACTACCAGAATTTTCGCCGCGTAATCCATCACGAGCTCGTTCATGCGGTGCTGAACGACATGTTCTACGGCGGATCAATTCAGGCCCTTTTGGCCAGTCGATCTCCCCTTGTGCTTCCTCTTTGGATGAACGAAGGTCTCGCCGAGTATTCTGCGCTCCGCTGGGACACTAATTCCGACATGTTCCTGCGGGATGCCACAATTCACAACTATCTCCCTCCGATCGACTACCTGGGCGGCTATTTTGCCTACCGCGGCGGCCAGTCCGTGTGGCATTACATCGCAACAAAGTACGGGGAGCAGAAGATTTCCGAGATTCTGCACAGGCTCAAGAGTACGCGCAACATCGAGCAAGGGTTCCGGGGTACGATCGGACTGACAATCAAGGAGCTTTCTGAACGCTGGCAAAAAGAGCAAAAGGTCCTCTACTGGCCGGACATTGCAAAACGGGAAGAACCGGCAGACTATGCAAGGCGCCTGACGGATCATACCAAACTTCAAAATTTCTACAACACAAGCCCGGCCATTTCCCCTCAAGGAGACCGCATCGCATTCATCTCGGAGCGCGACGATTACTTTGATGTGTATCTCATGTCTGCGACCGACGGCGATATCATCCGGAAGGTGGTCAGCGGTCAACGCACGAGCAACTTTGAAGAGCTCCATCTGTTGACACCGGGCATCACCTGGTCTCCCGACGGTAAGAAGATCGCTCTTGCGGTGAAGGCCGGCGAACGCGATGCGATCATGATCATCGACAGCGAGACACGGGACGAGGTGAAAATCAGTTTCGATCTCGACGGAATTTTTTCGGTTGACTGGTCACAGGATGGCAAAGCCCTCGCTTTTGTGGGTCAGAAAGCTCCCCAGACCGATATCTATCTTTACAACCTCGAAACCCGAACACTGAAGAACCTTACGAACGATATTTTCTCCGACTCCGATCCGGTGATCTCACCCGACGGGAAAACAGTGTATTTTTGTTCCGATCGGAAAGGTTATACCGATCCCTCCTCCCTGCCGGTGGGATTCAGCATGAGCAAATTCGAATTCAGCGGAACAGACCTCTACAGTGTTTCTGTCGAGACAGGCGTGATCACGCGGATTGGGGGAACTCCGTGGAGCGACGAATCGTCGCCGGTGGTGTCATCAGACGGAAAGAAGCTGCTGTACATTTCCGACCGCAACGGCATCAATAATGTGTACGAGCACGACCTGACGACCGGTATCGACAGGCCGATCACGAATTCCCTGACCGGTATTTATCAACTTTCCCTTTCACACGACGGATCGAAGATGGCTTTCTCATCGCTCACCGAAGCGGGATTCGACGTGTTTGTCATGAGAGTACCGTTTGAACGCTCATTGAGCGTGCAGGAGCTCGAACCCACGGAGTTCATCAAGCGCCTGCGCGACCTCCCGCGCACGGAAAAACCCGTCGTGACGCTTACCTCAACGGAGCAATCCAGTGACACTGTGGCCGTGCGCGGCGATGTCATCGTTATTGCCGACTCCGCCCAGGCCGGAATCGAACATGACAAGCAATCCGGACGTGATCTCCGGGGCTTTGTCTTCAGCGAAGAGGTTATGCAGGACACGTCTTCGGGACGGCGCGCGGATCCCGCGTTGTTCGATGTTGCAGATAACGTGGACGTTGACGGCAACTTCGTCCCCAGGAAATACAAGCTGAACTTTACGCCCGACCTGGTGTACGGAACGGCGGGTTACAGCACGTTCTATGGGGTTGAAGGGTCAACGCTGATGGCTTTCAGCGACATGCTCGGGGATCACCAGATCATTTTCCAAACCAATCTCTTGCTGGACCTCAGGAACAGTGATTACGGCCTCGTCTATTATTACCTTCCCGAGCGCATTGATTTCGGATTCCAGGGATTCCACAGCGCCCGGTTTCTTTATATCACGAACCGGTTCGGCGTGCCGACCCTCTACCGGTTCCGCCAGTGGGCTCTCGGCGCCATGGCGTCGTACCCGATAGACCGGTTCCGTAGGCTGGATCTTTCAGTTATGTGGCTCAACCTTTCCCGGGACAATCTGGATGACGCGCGAGAGAGATCCCAGCGCCGGTCATTCGTGCTTCCGTTGCTTTCCTACGTGAGGGATAATTCGATCTGGAAAGGCGGGTGGTTTGGACCAAACAATGGTATGAGGTTTAATGCTACGCTGTACGGGAGCGCAAAATTCGGCAGCAGTTCGCTGGATCTGCAGACGTTTACGCTTGATTACCGCAGTTACAGCCCGCTGTTCAAAGATTTCATTTTTGTGTTTCGAGGAACGGCGGGACTGAGTAACGGGAAGGACAGACAAAACTTTTTCATCGGCGGCAACGAAGGCTGGATCAACCGTCGGTTTGACGGTAATACGTTTCCCATCATCAACGTCGAAGATTATGCATTTCTGACCCCCGTGTTGCCTCTGCGCGGATTCAATTATAATGCCCAGACAGGTACAAGGTACGCGCTTGTCAATCTGGAGGCCCGGTTTCCGCTTATCCGGTATCTTATAGGCGGGTCAATCCTTCCGCTGGGATTTCAGAACATTCTGGGTGCGGCGTTCCTGGACGTTGGATCGGCATGGAGTCATACCGGTCAGTGGCAGACTTTCCGGCGCACCCCCTCGGGATCGCTCAGAACGAAGGACCTGTTGATCGGAATGGGAATTGGCACAAGGTTGTTCTTCTTCGGATTCCCGATCAGGTTTGACATAGCCTGGAACTATGATTGGGCCGAGCTTTCAAGGCCTGTGTATTACGTGTCAATCGGGCCAGAGATCTGACCGGCTTCGCACGGACGCAAGTCTTTCAATAAAAAAACGCATGTCTGAAATCCCGACGTGCGTTTTCTTTTGAACCGATATTACCTACGCCTTGTTTTCCAGGACTCCTTCCGATTTCGCAATCATCGTTGCCACCGTAGCATCGCCGACGACATTAGCAACGGTGCGGCACATATCGAGCAGTCGATCCACCCCGAGGATCAGGGCAATCCCCTCTTCGGGAACGTTGACAGACCTGAGGACGATGATCAGCATGACGATTCCAACACCGGGCACCGGGGCTGTGCCGATGGAGGCAAGCACCGCCGTGAGGAGAATGCTCAACTGTTCCGCGAGGCCAAGGTCCATTTGATACACCTGCGCAATGAAAACCGCCGCAACAGCCTGGTACATGGCGGTTCCGTCCATGTTGATTGTAGCGCCCAGAGGAAGAACAAAGCTCGTGATTTTCTTCGGAACACCCAGGTTGTTCTCGCAGGCTTTCATGTTTACCGGAAGCGTCGCACCGCTTGAGCTTGTCGTAAATCCAACCAGCATAACTTCCCGCAATCCCCTGAATAATTTCCGGATTGGGATACCGGAATAGAGCTTTGCCAACATGCCGAGGAATCCGGCCACGTGGAGGATCAGACCGAGAACCAGGGTTGCCGCGTACCACACAAGCGTTTCAAGGATATCAAACCCAAACTCCCCGACAGTCGCCGCGATGAGCGCAAACACACCGTAGGGCGCCGTGGTCATGATCATTCCGACCATCTTGATCATCGTTTCACTCAACCCATCGAAAAAGCGGATAACCGGCGCCGCTTTGACCTCAGCCACCATCGTGAGGCTGACACCGATCATCAGCGCGAAAAACACGATCTGAAGCATCTCCCCGCTGGCAAGGGCGTTGATCGGATTGGTCGCCACAATGTTCACGATCATGTCGATGAGATTGATTGGCGGAATGGCAGACTGGATATCCGGTTGAAATTCCAGCTTCAGCTTTTCCAGGACCTCGGGCGACAAGCGCATTCCCGGTTGAATGAGATTGACCATCAGGAGCCCGATGGTGATCGCGCTTGTAGTCGTCAGCAGGTACAAGGCAAGGGTCTTTCCCCCGAGTTTCCCCACGCGACGGATATCGCCGAGACTTGCCGCACCGACAATCAGAGACGAGAGCACGAGGGGGATTGCAATGAACATCAGCAGCCGTATGAATATCGTGCCAACAGGCTTGATTATGACCGCTACAGTTTTCACCTTCTCGATGCCTCTCACGTTTTCGAATTTCTGTGGGCGAGTCGATTCGGCGGTCCCGGCAGGCGTAACCAACACTGACAAACGCGCCTTGTCCTCCTTTGAAAGCCTACGGAACGACTGAATGATGCGAAGTTGATCCTCCGCACCGAACGTCTCTATCACGACCGTGTCGGCTTTCGCAAAGACGAGTTTCTCCCATTGCGGTACGACAACCGACTCTTCCTTCCCGTCCACTGCATATCGTATCTCAAGCTCGTACTTGCTCACGTTAAAAAGGGCGCCAAAGATTGCGCCGAGGACGAGTCCCGCCAGGATCTGGTGGTGCAGGGGAAAAGCCTTCCACGAAAACTTCATGGAGCAGCTCCTTTCGAACCGAGAACCAACATTCCGGATTTATTTGAAATCGAACCGCGCGATCTCATGACGGTCTTACACCTTTTTGCCAAACAGGAAAAGGAATGCAACGAGCGCTCCCGAGCCGACCGCGATGGAAATCCAGGGTGAAACCCCGAAAGCCGTCGGAATGTCGCCGACCGCCATTCCGATGATTGCGGCCAGAATGGCGTACGGAAGCTGCGTACGGACATGGTCGATGTGGTCCACAGCGGACGCCATCGAACTGAGGATCGTCGTATCGGAGATTGGAGAACAATGGTCCCCGAACACCGCTCCGGCCAGTACGGAGCTAATAACGCCATGGAGAATGATATCGAGGTCGGCACCCTGCATTCCCGCGTCGAGGGACAACGTGTGGCCGAGCGGGATGACGAGCGGCATCATGATTGCCATCGTACCCCAGCTTGTCCCCGTTGCAAAACTGATGAGCGCCGCGATAAGGAACGTCAGCACCGGCAGCCAGTGCGGTTCAATGGTCCCCCGGAGTATTTGCACAAGGTATGCGGCGGTTTTGACTTCCTCGGTCACCGCACCGATTGACCACGCTAGAATCAGGATGAGCATTGCCAGAAGCATTGCTTTCAGGCCGCCAAACCATGCGTCCACAGTTTCTGTGAGCTTCATGATTCGCTGACCGGCCGTGAGAACAATGGCCACGAGACAGCCAGTTAAAGAAGCCCAGAGCAATGCGGCGTAGGAATCGGACTTGCTGATGATTTCGCCAATCGAATAGCTCATACGGCCTTCAGCTTCCAGAGCCGAGGTGCCAGTAGAATACAGGCCGGAGAGTCCTACGACAAGAATGGACGCAATCGGAAGAAGTCCGTTGTACCATCGCGCCGGTTTCTCGTCGGTGGTAATGCCGGTACTATCAGTGAGATCCACTGCGGGCTGGGATCCTGCCCGGAGCACTTCTCCCGTCGACCTCGCCCGGCGCTCGGCCGCAAGCATTGGTCCGAAATCACGGTCCATCCATCCAACGAGGAACACCAGGATGAGCGTGAAGATGGGATAAAATCTGTACGGGATCGTCTGCAGAAATACGGCGTAGGGTTCCTCCGTCGATCCGATCATTCTCAGACCGTCGGCGATGAGACCCACTTCGTAGCCGATCCACGTGGAAATAATAAACACGCTGGCTATGGTTGCCGCGCCCGCATCCACGATGAAGGAGAGCTTTTCCCTTGAGACCCGAAGCTTGTCCGTAATTGGGCGCATAAGGTTTCCGCGGACGAGCACGTTGGCATAATCATCGAAGAATATGACAAATGCCATTGCCCATGTGGCAAGCTGCCCGCCGCGCGGGCTTTTTGCATAGCGCGTGATCAGGTTTGCAATGCCCACTGTCCCGCCGTTTTTCGAGATCACACCGACCATTCCGCCGAACAGCATGCTAAAGAGGAGAATCTGCACATGGCTCGTTTCAGACAGCGCCTTCACAATGAAGTGATCCAGCACCCGGAAGATTCCACCGATCATATTATAATCAAAGACAATCACGGCGCCGACCCAGATGCCTGCGAAGAGTGAGATCACGACCTGGCGCAGCAGAAGGGCGAGGGCAATGGCGACAAGGGGCGGCAGGATGCTGAGCCATCCCGGAACGACGCGTACTCCGGCCGACGCCGTAAGACCTCCGCTCTCCACAATGAGTACTTGATGACCCGATTCATTTACCATGAGGTCGGAGAGTTTCAGCACACCGTGTTTGAATCGCACGGGTTTGGTTACCTCTACTCCGAATGCAACGCGACGGGCGCCCAGGATGACAGCCTGATCT
>JACQPU010000187.1 GCA_016207365.1 Ignavibacteriales bacterium
AGCTTCTTGCCATTTTCTCCGCAACACACATTACAGCGAAAAGAAATAGACAATAAGATCGTCAATCGAAAATCGAAGATCGACAATCAAGTGTTCTCTAAAGAACTCCTTTCCTCATCCCGCACTGCTCTCGTTGACTGCATGGGTTTGAAGCCCGGCGAACGGATCGCGGTGATCACTGATGAGCCGTGCCGGAACATCGGTCAGGCGCTCATGCAAGTGGCACGAGAGCTCGGGAACGAGGTGTTTCTGGTGGAAATCCCGCCTAGACGGACTCACGGCGAAGAACCACCCGGCGAAGTGGCCGAGTTGATGCTCGCGATGGACGTTGTTTTGTGTCCAACAAGCAAGTCCATGACCCATACGAATGCAAAACGCAATGCCCAGGAAAAGGGCGTTCGTGTGGCTACGCTCCCCGGAGTTACGGAAGACATGATGGTACGGTGTATGAATGCGGACTATCAGAAGATCGCCGAATTGACGAACAAACTCGGCGACTTGATGGAAAAAACAGAGAAAATCCGGATTTCTTCGCTCTTGGGTACTGATCTCGTCATGCCCGTCGAAGGACGAAAAGCGATTCGGAGCCACGGATTGTTCAGGGAAAAGGGAAAGGGAGGAAATCTCCCCACCGGGGAAGCGTTCATTGCACCTCTTGAAGAACACTCGAACGGACTTGCGGTTATCGATGGATCAATGGCGGGAATTGGAATCCTTCGGGAACCCCTCCGAATCATGATCCGCAACGGCTATGCACGTGAGATTTCCGGCGGTGAGGAGGCGAAGAAGCTAATGGACCTTCTGGCCATCCATGGTCCGCTCTCCAGAAACCTTGCAGAATTCGGTATCGGAACGAACGATCGGGCAAAAATCACCGGAGTGATTCTCGAAGACGAGAAAGTGTTGGGTACCGTCCATGTGGCGTTCGGGGACAACGTTACCATGGGTGGATCCGTAAAAGTCGAGTCTCATCTCGACGGACTCATCACCTCTCCTCGCGTGTGGTTCGATGAGCAGATGATTATGAGCGATGGAAAACTGCTTGTCTGAATGATCTTCACCATCTTCCACCTGTTCGGCTTTCGAACTCCGCATCGATTGGGTGCATCAAGTCAATGCCAAATCTTCTGATCCAGAGAGACCTTTCTATTCCTCTCAGTGAACTGGAATTTGTTACTTCCCGCAGCAGTGGGCCAGGGGGGCAGAATGTGAACAAACTGGAAACGCGGGTTGAGATTCGTTTTGACATCGGGAACTCACTCAGCCTGAGTGAAGAGCAGAAGGCTTTGATTCACCAGAAACTACGACGTCGAATCGATCGTAACGGTGTTCTGCGGGTGGTATCGCAGGAATCACGAAGTCAGTGGAAAAACAAGCAGATTGCGCTTGAACACCTTGCTGACCTCCTCAAGAAGGCTCTGAGACCATCCAAGAAGCGCATGCGTACACACCCTTCAGCCGCGTCGCAACGGCGCCGGCTTGAAGCCAAACGCAGGCGATCCGAGCTCAAACGCCTTCGTCACAGGTCGGACGAGTAACACCGCAAGGGTGGGATTTGGACTCCGACCTTGCCCGGACAGTTCCCTTGATTCCAATACCCTTTTTTCCGTAATTCCAATGTGGGAGAAAAGCGCAAAGAACGTCCGAATGCGACACCCCCGGGTAGGGAATCAATGAAGAAACTCTATCGTTCTGAAACCGACCGGAAGATTGCCGGAGTGTGTGGAGGAATCGGCGAATTCCTCGATGTTGACTCCACCATCGTCCGGCTCATCGCCATTGTTGTGACGTTTGCCACCGGTATCATTCCGTTTCTTATAGGCTATCTGGTTGCCTGGTGGATCGTCCCCACCGCCGGCGACGTGAAGCGCGGGTGAACAAGGATGATTCCACGACCATGGATGGAACCGAAAGTCCTGCGGATCCGGTGTATCCCGCGGTACGGATGAGATGAAACCGAATATTGCTTTGACACTGGTTGTAGCCTTCCTGTTCTGCGCCCAGGACCGATCCATGAATCCGACTCCGAAACTTTACACATTTTCGATGAAGACTATCGGCGGTTCCATGAAATCCCTCGGGGAGTACAAAGGAAAAGTCCTGCTTCTGGTCAATGTTGCATCGGAGTGCGGGTATACACCGCAGTACAAGGATCTGGAGGCTGTCTATCGGAAGTACAAGGAAAAGGGATTTGCGGTGCTTGGATTTCCGGCTAACAATTTCGGGGGACAGGAACCGGGGACGGATGAGCAAATCAGGGAATTTTGCACGACGACATATGGCGTGACGTTCGACCTGTTCTCGAAAATCAGCGTGAAAGGTGAGGATCAGCATCCGCTGTATGCCTATTTGACAAAAGAGTCCCCGGCCGCCGGTGAAGTCAAATGGAATTTTCAGAAATACCTCGTCGATCGGTCCGGACAGGTTGTCCGCATGCTGCCAACCCGAACCAAGCCAACCGACCCTGAGGTGACTGCGGTAATCGAACAGCTCCTTGCCGGACAATAATGTCTCGACAGTCTCAGCACTAGCGGAAAGGAATTTCATCGGGCCGTCTTTTTCGTTGCTTCGGAAGAGACGGTTTTTTGTTGTCCATGACAACCAATCCTCCTCATCCTCTGACAGACCAATCGCACGACCTCGTTTTTGCTCCTGCTGTTCTGGAGTGGGTGGAAGACAATCCAGGCACTGTCCTTTTTGAAAGAAATTCATCCCGCCGCGGCGGGGGAGAGGGACGCCTGTTTCTCAATCCCAAAAAAATCATCACTGTGCGTTCGTATGAAGAGGTGCTGCCTGCGCTGGAGGAACTCCAGCAAGCGGTGGCAGCCGGCTTGTATGCGGCTGGTTTCATAGCCTATGAGGCCGGATATGCATTCGAATCTGTTCTTCCGAGAGATCGTCTTCCCGATACCCCCCTCCTCTGGTTTGGCCTGTACGATCGTCCGCGGACCGTTTCCAAAGGGAAAAACGGGCGAAGAAAGCCGGCAGGCCGCAGGGATGACCCGTGGTCGCTGCAGCCTCCGAAGCTGTTGCCGGCTCTCTCCGGGGAGCGGTACGCTGAAGCCGTGGGTCGGATCCTGCAACTCATTTCTGACGGCGATACGTATCAGGTGAATCTCACCTTTCCACTCCGGATGAGCCTTCCCGGTCCGGCATATCGCTGGTACGATTTCTTTCGAAGGACTCAGCGCGTAGCCTATTCCTCATTCCTGAACACAGGCGCCGTCAGCATTCTTTCTCTCTCTCCGGAACTGTTTTTTCGGAGGGAGAATGCCAAACTGGTTCTCAGGCCTATGAAAGGGACGGCGCAGCGCGGTCGAACATTGGAGGAGGACAAGAAGCAGGTCGCATGGTTAAAGGAGTCGGAAAAAAACCGCGCCGAGAATCTGATGATAGTTGATTTGCTGCGCAACGATGTGGGACGAATAGCCCTGCCCGGTGGCGTACGCGTCAGGACATTCTTTGAGATCGAGCGATATGAAACTGTGTTTCAGGCAACCAGCACGATTGAGGCACGTTTGCGCCGCGATATCACGATCCCGGATATCATCCGGGCTCTGTTTCCCAGCGGCTCTGTCACAGGCGCTCCAAAAATCCGGACCATGCAGATCATTCGTGAGCTCGAGGAAGTTCCCCGGGGGGTGTATACAGGGAGTATCGGATATTTTGGCCCTGACCGGACGGCTGAGTTCAATGTTGCGATAAGGACGATTGTTGTTTCAAGAAACACGGGCAACGCCGTCATGGGTGTTGGAAGCGGCGTCGTGCACGATTCGGATCCCACAGCGGAGTATCGGGAATGTCTTCTCAAAGCACGCTTTGTCACCGAAAGGCCCGAGGAATTTCAGCTTCTTGAAACCCTCCGATGGGACCCGGGAAAGGGTTTTTTTCTGATGCCTTTTCATATGAGACGACTGAAAGAGTCAGCCTCATATTTTGGTTTTCAATGTGACAAGTGGTACATCAGAGATGTGCTTGAACAGGCCCGTAAATCCCTTGCAAAAAAGAAACATCCGATGAGGATACGATTGCTCATGCACCGGAATGGGCACCTTGAAGTCGAAACAAAGGTCCTCCGACCGCTTCCCGCAGTCCCTGCGGTAAGAGTTTCTGAAG
>JACQPU010000193.1 GCA_016207365.1 Ignavibacteriales bacterium
ATATTGCTCCGTGTGCTCCAACATCACCGAAATCGATCCCTGTGGAATTTGTTCAAATCCCAAACGGGATCGAACCGTAATCTGTGTCGTTGAAGAACCCAGCGATGTTCTCGCGCTGGAAAAAACAAATGAATTCAGGGGTCTCTACCACGTGCTGGGCGGCGCTCTCTCTCCCCTGGACGGGATCGGTCCGGACGAACTGCGGATCAAAGAACTCCTGACCAGGGTTTCTGCATCACCCGTCGATGAAATCATTCTCGCGATGAACCCCAACGTCGAGGGGGAGGCAACGACACTCTATCTTTCCAAACTCCTCAAACCTCTTGTCCACAGAGTCACGCGCGTTGCCCGCGGATTGCCTGTGGGCTCGGATCTGGAATACGCGGACGAAGCGACTCTTTCCAGGGCCCTCGAAGGCCGGATTGCGGTCTGACAATGGCTCGCGTCTCAGCTCCTGAACAGGCAAGATGATCTCTGTCGCATTTCAGGGTGAGCCGGGGGCGTTTTCCGAGCAGGCAGCGCGGAGCTTTTTCAGAACACGAGTGCAACTTATCCCGTGCAGGCATTTTAAGGATGTGTTCCGGTTTGCTGCCCGTGGTGGTGAGCGACGGGGAATCGTCCCAATCGAAAACTCCGTTTTCGGCAGTGTCCATGAAACCTATGACCTGCTCATCCGGCATTGGCTTTTCATCGGTGGGGAAATTACACTCCGCGTTCACCATCATCTCATGGCAATGCCGCGTGTCCGAACAGCTGACCTCCGCTTCGTATTTTCCCATCCTCAGGCTCTTGGACAGTGTGAACAATTCCTCCGGACCCTGAAGAATGCCCGTCAGATCCCGTATTATGACACAGCGGGAGCGGCAAAAATGATCAGAGAGGAGGGGCGCATGAATGCGGGTGCGCTCGCCAGTCGCCAGGCCGCAAAAGTATATCGCCTTCGCATTCTCCGCAGGAACGTTGAAAGCAATCACCAGAACTACACTCGATTCATCGTCCTTTCCAAAAAAGCAACGATCCCATCTGGCAGGCCGAAAACAAGTCTTGCCTTCGCTGCTGAGAATGTTCCTGGAGCGCTCTTTCGGGCTCTTGGCGTGTTCGCACTTCGTGATATTAATCTGATCAAGATAGAATCCCGGCCGGTTGCCGGGAAACCGTGGGAATATTTGTTCTACGTCGACGTCACAGGCCACTCGGACGACGCTCCCCTGAAAGACGCCTTGCATCATCTTGACGAAGTCAGTACGTTTGTGAGGGTTCTCGGTTCCTATTCTGTCGGTCGAACGGTGCAAGGATAACCAATGCAGGTCGGTTACATTCTGAAAGAAGGATTCTCGGGCTTCAAGCGAGCGAAACTTTCGATGGCCGCCGCCATCTTCACGATTTCCGTCTCCCTCCTTCTGCTGAGCTCCTTCACGATTCTCCTCCTAAATGCAAATTCCGTCGTTCACGCTCTGAGGGACAAGGTGGAGATGGAGGCATTTCTGGCCGATTCACTTACCCGGCAGGAAATTGATATTGTCAGGGCCAGAATACTTTCCATTCAGGGTGTCCGGGACGTTACCTTTATCTCAAAGGATGATGCCGCAAGAATCTTTCGGGAGCAGTTCGGTGAGGATATCTACCGTGTCCTCGATTTCAATCCACTCCCTCCATCATTCAAAATATTTCTGCAAGATGGATATAAGACGGCCGATGCCGCCGAAGCCATCTACGCGGAGAGCATGACCATCCGCGGAATCGAAGATGTTATTTATAGGAAAGGGCTCCTTGAATTGCTGGACAAGCGCGTTACCACGAGCCTCGGCTTTGCCTTTGGCATAGGCCTGTTTATCACGATCTCCTCAATATTCCTCGTGGCCAACACCATCCGCCTTGCGATCTACGCAAAGCGAAAGATTATTCAGACCATGAAATTGATCGGAGCCACGAGAGGCTTTATTCGGACGCCTTTCATTCTCGAAGGGCTCGTTCAGGGATTTCTCGGCGGTGTGATTGCCAGCGGCATTGTGTTCTCGCTCTTTCATTACCTGGGGCAGTGGGCAAATCCGCTCTCAGATTTTCTCGAAGTTGAACCTGTTGCGTATGGCATCATTACCATTGTCGGGTGTTTTCTGGGCTTGCTCGGGAGCGTCATTTCGATCAGGCGCTTCATCGGAGAAACCGTGGTTCATTGATTTGTGGCTGTTGGGGTTGCATTTTCCTCAATTGTTTTCTAAACTTTCTGTTGTTCAACCAGGCCTTCCTTCGGGCTCTCGCGTGTACGATCCACATCACTTCGTATGAATAGCCTCGTTTCCCTCTATTCTTCGTCCATTGGCAAGAAAATCGTCATGGCCCTTACCGGCCTATTTCTTTGTTTGTTCCTGGTGGAACACCTGGCCGGAAACCTCCTCCTCTTTGCGAATGACAACGGTCATCTTTATGAGGAGTATTCAAGGATCCTCGTCTCGAATCCGATCATTCGTGCCATTGAGATTGTTCTGTTTCTCTCTTTGGCAGCGCATGCAGTGAGCGGACTGGTTCTCTGGGTGCAGAACCGCCGGGCGCGGCCTCAGAAATACAGGGAATTCCGGTTGGATGAAAACACGGAACTCGCCGCGCGGATCACCATGCTTGGGGGGAGCATCGTGTTTCTCTTTCTCGTCATTCACCTTTCCAGTTTCTTCTTTCCGCTCCGGGTGACGGGGACGCAAATGACGGCGTACGAACTCGTCCGCGAGAAATTTTCCAATCCCTGGTTCAGCGTATTCTATGTATTTGCCCTTGTGATACTTGGCTACCACCTCAAGCACGGATTCCAGTCCGCCTTTCAGACATTTGGCCTTGTTCACAAACGATACAGGCGATTGCTTGATGTGGTGGCATTTTTCTTCTGGTTTGTCATCCCTGCAGGGTTTGCTTCGATTCCTGTGTACTTTTACTTTTTTGTCCGGGTTTCCACCTCCCCTCTGGTTTGAGGGATAGCCGTGGCATGTGGCTGGACGACATGAACTGGCCTTCAGGGATTCAGTGAGGAAACAAACAGACCTATGAAACTCGACGCGAAAATCCCGGATGGACCAATTGAGCAAAAATGGTCCAACCACCGTTTTCATCTGCGGCTTGTCAATCCGGCAAATAAGCGGAAGTACACCATCATTGTCGTAGGAACGGGGCTGGCGGGGGCTTCTGCCGCAGCAAGTCTTGCAGAACTTGGATATAACGTTCTTGTCTTTTCCTATCATGAATCACCCCGCAGAGCCCATAGTATTGCCGCGCAGGGTGGAATCAATGCACCGAAGAACTACTCGAACGATGGCGACAGCATCCGTCGACTGTTCTATGATACGGTGAAGGGTGGTGACTACCGATCTCGTGAAGCGAACGTGTACCGTCTTGCGGAGGTGAGCGGGTCCATTATCGACCAATGTGTCGCCCAGGGAGTTCCGTTTGCGCGGGACTATGCGGGCTATCTCGACAACAGGTCTTTTGGTGGCGCCCAGGTGGCGCGAACGTTCTACGCCCGCGGTCAAACCGGGCAGCAGCTCCTCCTTGGAGCGTACTCTGCCCTCTGCCGTCAAATCGATGCCGGGCGCGTGAAGTTTTTCCCCCGCCGCGAAATGATGGACGTTGTGGTAATCGACGGGCAGGCCCGCGGCATCGTTGCCCGGAACATGGTGAATGGTATCCTGGAACCGTATGCGGCCGACGCGGTTGTGCTGGCGACGGGTGGGTATGGCAACGTGTTCTACCTCTCGACCAATGCTAAGGCCAGTAACGCAACAGCGATTTGGAGGGCGCACAAGAAGGGTGCGTTCTTTGCGAATCCTTGTTTTACTCAGATCCACCCCACCTGTATTCCGCAAAGCGGCCAGTATCAGTCCAAACTGACGCTCATGAGCGAGAGTCTGCGCAACGACGGAAGGATTTGGGTTCCCAAGAAGAGGGGGGACACACGACGGCCGGAGGATATTCCGGAAAACGAGCGGGATTACTATCTGGAACGGTTATATCCCTCATTCGGCAACCTCGTTCCGCGTGACGTGGCTTCGCGACGTGCAAAGGAGATGTGCGACCAGGGATACGGTGTGGGTCCGACAAAGCTTGCCGTGTATCTTGATTTCAGCGATGCGATCAAACGGCTCGGCCGCAGCGTGATAGAAGAGCGATATGGCAACCTGTTCGATATGTATCATGAGATTACGGCAGAGGATCCCTACAAAACCCCGATGCGGATCTATCCGGCTGTGCACTACACCATGGGAGGGTTGTGGGTCGATTACAATCTGATGACTACGGTTCCGGGCCTTTATGTCATCGGAGAGGCGAATTTTTCCGATCATGGCGCAAACCGGCTTGGCGCCAGCGCGTTGATGCAGGGACTTGCCGACGGATACTTTATCCTTCCCTATACCATTGGCGACTATCTGGCAAGTGAGACCTTCAACCCCGTAAAAACAGACCATGCAGAATTCAAAAAGGCGGAACAGGAGACCGAGCGCGGAATCAAGAAGCTCATGTCAATCGACGGAAAGAAGACCGTCGATGAGTTCCATCGCGACCTTGGGGCGATCATGTGGGATCAAGTCGGAATGGCAAGGAGCAAATCCGGACTGAAGAAAGCACTCCAATTGATCCCCGCTCTCAAAGAGCAGTTTTGGAAAAATGTTCGGGTGACCGGAAGCGATCTGGATTTGAATATCGAGCTGGAAAAAGCAGGACGCGTTGCCGATTATTTTGAGCTTGGGGAACTGATTGCCCGTGACGCTCTCCATCGGGAGGAATCCTGCGGAGGGCATTTCCGGGAAGAGTACCAGACTCCGGAGGGGGAAGCAAAGCGGAATGATGCGCGGTTTTCTTATGTTGCAGCGTGGGAATATCGCGGAGCACGCAAGGGAGAGGTTCTGAACAAGGAACCATTGAAGTTCGAAGTGGTGAAACCGTCGCAGAGAAGCTATAAGTAATTTTCGATCTCCGATTGTCAATTTTCGATCGCGGTCGGACATCAAATCAATCGACAATCGTAAATCGACCATCGACAATTCCAGAGGATCACCAAGGATGAACCTGACACTTCGGGTATGGCGGCAGCGAAATCGTGAGACAGAGGGTCGCTTTGAGACGTATGAAATGAAGGACGTCTCGCCAGATATGTCGTTTCTCGAAATGCTGGATGTCCTGAACATCAATCTCATTAAGAAAGGGGAGGAACCCGTAGCTTTTGACCACGACTGCCGGGAGGGGATTTGCGGGAGTTGTGGAATGATGATCAATGGGCGAGCGCATGGTCCGGGACATCGGGCCGCAACGTGCGAGCTGCGTATGAGGAGATTCGAGGATGGCGAAGTGATCACGGTTGAACCGTGGCGTGCTGCATCGTTTCCCATCATCAAGGATCTTGTTGTGGACAGAAGCGCGTTTGATCGCATCATGGAAGCAGGGGGATACGTCTCGGCGAAGACAGGCGGCGTGCCTGATGGCAACGCGATTCTCATTCCAAAACCCATCGCCGAAGAGGCTATGGATGCGGCGTCCTGCATCGGTTGCGGTGCTTGTGTCGCAGCTTGCCCGAATTCCTCGGCCATGCTGTTCGTTGCGGCCAAGGTCTCGCAGCTTGCCCTCCTTCCCCAGGGGCAACCAGAACGAAAGTCCAGGGCGCTCCGGATGGTGGAGCAAATGGACAAGGAAGGATTCGGGAATTGTTCCAACAACTATGCATGTGAAGCTGAATGTCCGAAACAAATTTCCGTCAGTCACATTGCAAGGCTGAACAGGGAGTTCCTGAAGGCAAAAATCCTTTGATGCAGAGAGAAAGTGGTTCCGAATGAAGGCGACCACGTGGTCGCCTTTTTTGTTCCGGTTTGTTGTTCGCGGGATTTCTTGAAAATCCTTCGAATAAGTGCTACCTTTCGCATCATGCGATGGATCCTTGTGCTGCTCTGGATGGGCGCCGCAGCTGCCGCCCAGGATACAAAGGAAAATGCTGATTTCAAGCTTGCCATCAGCCTGTATAACGACAGGCTTTACGACCTCGCCATCGAGCAGTTCCAGCAGTTCATCTCAACATACCCCAACACCCAGCAGGGAATTGAAGCGCGATTCTATCTCGGTCTCACACAGTCCAAACTGAACAGACACGAAGAAGCGCGGTTTATATTCCAGAATTTTGCTCTGGCTTTTCCGAATCATCCAAAAGCTCCCGAAGCGTGGTGGAATGCGGCGGAGGCGTATGCGCAAATGGGGAATGCTGCAGAAGCAGCCCTGGCGTTTGAACGCGTCAAGATGTTTCACCCAAAGAGCCCCTTGGCACCTCCGGCTCTTCTGAAAGCGAGCCATTACTTTGTTCTTGCGGGCAACGCGGAGCATGCCGGCAAAACCCTCCGCGCAGTGACTCAGGAATACGCGTCATCGGATATTGTTCCGGAGGCGCATGCCCGGCTCGCTCGCCTGCTTTTTGATGAGCGTCAGTTTGACCGGGCTGCCGCGGAGGCGAGGAAGAGCACTGCTCTGGCTCCCAGATCAGCTTCAGCGCCGGACGCGTTTCAGATCCTCGCTCAATCCCTCACCCAACTTGGAAGATTTGAAGAGGCCCGAACGGTTCTCACGGACGTGATTGCGCGCTACAAAGGCGATTCGGTCTCATACAACGCGATGCTGGAGCTGGGTCGTCTCCAGAGAGAAGCAGGGGATCCCGATGCAGCTCTCGCAACGTGGGCCGGGATCCTTGAATCAGCAGGTGCAGGTGTCACGCTCAAGCAAGCGGCGCATCTTGAAGCAGGAGATGTTCTCCTGTTACGCGGAAGAAACCCGGAAAGCATCGTTCATTTTGAACGCGCGGGAGCGCTCTCCGGTCCACGAACCGCAGAAGCGTTTTACAAGGCCGCAAGGGCGGCGGAACGATCAGGAAATGCAATGAAAGCGGGTACCTTCGCCTTACTGGCCCTGGAAAGAGATTCTGGAACAGTTTTTTCGAAACCGATCCTCCTTACGGCCGTGCGCGGCTCGATTGCACTCGGCCATTATCAAAGGGCTATCAAGCTCGCGCAGAGATTTGAAGAACTGTATCCGGACGATGCCGTGATGCCGCGGCTGTTGCTCCTCATGGCGGATGTGTATGCACTCAAATTGAACGACGTGAGACAGGCACAACGGACGTACGAGAAGATTCTCACCGATCATCCCGGAGATCCGTTGGAGGACGACGCTTTCTATGGCTACGCCCGCTCACTTCGAGCCGCGGGAATGCATCAGGAGGCGCTTTCAGTTCTTGAGGCGCTCCGATCTCGTTTTCCTTCAAGCGATTTTGCGAACGACGTGCGAGCCATGGCCTTTGAGATCACGACTTTTGAGCTGAAAAACAAGGAAGGCGGGCTTGAGAATCTGGCGCTGCTGACTGGTGATGTTATTGCGGGTGGTGCAAGAAGCGATCTGGCATTCCGGCTGGCTGAGATATACTTCAATGATCTGAAGGATTATGCGAACGCCGCCGCGCAGTACCAACTGGCGATTCGTTTTGGCCTCAGCGGGGAAAGGCGCACACTCGCCTGGTTCAGGCTCGGGAGGGCTCTGGAACTCGCCTCGTGGAAAGGTAAACGAACCCGCGAGCTGGTTACAAAGATCACGGCGGCATATGATTCGGTCTCGGCAATCTCACCGGGTTCGGTTCTTGCCAGAGACGCGGTAACGGCAAGAGCGCTTGTGCTCATTGGTGATGCATCCACCGTTTCAGAGGTACGGCGGCTTAGTGGAGACCTTCGGAGGAATGCTCAGGCCGGCGGCCTTCCTTCCGCGGTTGCTATGGAGCTCGCCCGGGCATATCAGACGCTTCGGAGTTTTGGAGATGCCCGCAATGTCCTTGAAGAGGTCCTCCGATCGAGGCCGGATGAGGAAACAGAAGCGGAGGCGCTTTTTCGTCTGGCGCTCACAGGGGTTGAAATGGGGGATAAGGATACGGCGATGACGCTGCTTGCATCATATCTGCAGAAATACGCCGCTCATGAACACACGGCGCGGACCTTGTCGATGCTTGCGGCCCTGGAATCAGAGCGAGGGACGAAAGACCGTGTCCTGGAACTTTGCAGGATCCTGGAAAGAGACTTTGCGTATTCATCAGTCGCCGAGAGTGTAGGACGATTAAGAGGGGACGTCCTCTATGCGGCCGGGGAGATATCCGGGGCCTACACTCGGTACCGTCAGGTCGTTACCGATATTGACAACGATGTTCTGAATCCCCGCAACCCGCCGCTGGATCTTGTTTTGAAGCTTGCCGACTGTGCACGAAGGACGGGCAGAACAGTTGAAGCCAGGAAATTCTATGCACATGTGCTAGCAGCCGACACCGGATCGGCGGTGCGGGCCCAGGTTCTGATCGTCCTCGCAGAGATCGCACGCCTGGAAAACAACTTTGAAGCTGCAGCCCGTTACTTGCAGGAGGCGAGCAAGACGGGATCCTCTGATCCCGCGCGGCAATTCCAATCAGCCCTAGAATCGGCGAACTTGCTGTTCGAGGCCGAAGACTACTCGACAGCAGTAAGTCGTTATACCGAAATGCTCCCTAGGGCTTTACAGGACAGCCTTCAGCGCTTTGTTCAGTCCCGGATCATCGTGTGTTACTTCCGTCTGGACAATTTGAATGAGGCAGAGCGGCGGGCAGGAACATTTGTCAAGTCATTCCCTGCTGCGAGAGCCGAAGCGGCATTGTTCGAGTATGAAAGGGGACGGATTCATCTTCGAAAGGACGAAACAGAACTGGCCGTCCGGCGGTTCGAAAATGTCCGGCAACGATACCCCCAAACGCCCGCCGTACCGGAGGCAGTGTATTGGCTTGCCCGCGCTCACGAAATGCAAAACGCCCCCCAGCGCGCGATTCAACTGTATGATTCTCTCCTGGTCGCTTTTCCCGGTCACTCCATCATACCGCGTGTTCGCCTGAGCCTGGGAAATGTCTACTATGCCCTCGAGCAGTGGGATACAGCTGCGCGGTACTACAAAGCAATCGTCGATGGCAAGGACGCGCCCCCAGAGCTCGTGCAGTATGCAACAAGCAACCTGATCATGGCTTACAAGGAGATCGGGCTGTTTGACGCAGCCCTTCAGTGGACCCGCGAATACATCAATCGATATCCGAACGACCCGGATCTGATTTTGAAGCAAATCGACATCGGAGTCATCTATCAGAAGCTCGGCTACCATGATCAATCGATTCTGCATTTGCAGAAGCTGTTAGAGACCGCGGATAAGGAACTTGAGGGAGAGCTGAGGTATTACATTGGCGAGGCGTATTTCAACAAGGGGGAGTATCAGCAGGCGATTCTCGAGTTTCTCAAAGTGCCCTATCTGATTACTCAGAGGACAAAGGTCGATTGGATAGCGACATCGTACTACATGGCAGGCCAGGCATACGAGAAAATGTCGAGATTCGAACAGGCGATTACGATGTATCGGCAGATTATTGACAGGGCTGGAATTGATCCAGCCTTCAAGACTGCGGCGCAAAAGGAAATAGACCGCGTGAACATGCTCGTCAAGGCGGAGAGCAAATAGCATACGCCATGGGCTACATTTTCGAATCGGAAATTGTTACCATCATGAACACCATTCGGGCGCGGACGATAGGTGAGGAGGATGATGTCAAGCTGAAAGTGATTCTTGCGGCGGACATCCATCCCGCCATCAAGGCGTACTTCAAAGCTGAGGTGGAAAGACTCCTGCAGCAAGAGCGTGAGAAGGAGACCCGTTCGGGACGGTTCCCCTATGGCCTCCCGGAAGTCAAGGGACTTCAGCGCCAGATTGATCTGCTTCTCATTCAGCATTACGAGTTCGATCGCCAGGAATTCGAATCCATTCTTGACGAATCCGTCCATTTTCAGTTTAACTATCTGTGTCGGCCGCAGTGGACGCTTCAGGAATTTCTCTTTGAAAAGAAACGCTCAATCCCAGCGAGCGCGGCTTTGAGGAAGCTCAAATACTGTGTCGAGTACAGATACCTGGTGGAAATTTTCAAACGATTTGTCTCTGACCGAGGGTTGGCGGAGATCGGATACGAACAATTTCGGTCTGTGATTGAACGCATCGATTCCGAAGTTGTGTCCAAACACAGTGCAGTGGAGCTGGCGCGGTTGCTGAAGCCGCTGATGGCGTTCATTGACATGGGAATTCCTGAAACGCGAATCAGCGAATATGGGCCCGTTCTTCCGATTAATGCGGCAATCGTATTTTTCGAAGACAAGAAAATGGACGATATCACCAGAAAGCTGGAGGAAGAGCGAGACAAGAAGAGGGTGAGGGAAATGAACATGACGGATCTGGTGCGTATCATACGGGAGGCGAGGGGAGAGGCTGAAGCGGCGCATCAGGAAAGTGCAGCTGCTGGCATTGAACGCGCGGAAAAGGTGGCGGAATCGCGGCAGAACGTGGCAGAAGCAGAGAGATCCGACGAGGAATCGGCGAAACCAGCGACAAAGGAACGGGCGCATCCGGTCCTGGAAAAACGAGAATCGGAGAACCATCCTCCGGCGGAGGTGGAGGACCTCTATTCGCTGTTTTCGTTGAAGGAACAACGGTTGTTTGTCAGAAAGCTGTTCAAAAAGGATGAAGTGGAGTTCCGCCGCACGTTGGATCGCCTTAATCCCGTAGCTACATGGGAGGAAGCATCCCTTGTCCTCGATGGGTTGTTCTCATCTCATCATGTTGATCCGTTTTCCAAAGAGGCCATCCTCTTCACCGAAAAGATTTTTGCACGCTACTCCATAGCGGATCAGGCAAAGAAGTGACACAACTGCTACTCATCCCCCACGCCGCCGCTTCCTGGTATGCAATTTATCGATGAGGTCACCATCCATGTACGAGGTGGAAATGGAGGGAACGGATGCATCAGTTTCCGGAGAGAAAAGTATGTTCCCAAAGGAGGACCCGATGGCGGGAACGGGGGACACGGCGGGAGTGTCATTATTCGAGCTGATCGACACTTGTCCACCCTTCTTGATTTCAAATATCGCGCCCGTTATGTCGCGGACCGCGGACAGCACGGGCGCGGGAAGAAGCAGGATGGGAAATGGGGGAAGGATCTTGTTCTCCGCGTGCCCTGCGGAACCATTGTGAGGGATGCTGTCGCGGGGGTCGTCTTGGGGGATCTCACTGAGCACGATCAGGAGATACTCGTCGCCCGGGGAGGCAAAGGGGGCCGGGGGAACGCAGAGTTTGCCACGCCTACCGATCAGGCCCCGCGACGTGCGGAGGCAGGAACAGCCGGCCAAGAGCGCTTGCTGCAATTGGAGCTGAAACTCCTTGCCGATGTCGGACTTGTCGGTCTGCCGAACGCGGGCAAGTCAACCCTGATTTCCGTCATTTCAGCCGCAAAGCCGAAGATCGCGGACTATCCGTTTACGACCCTGGTCCCTAACTTGGGCATAGTCAGAATCGGTGGCGGCAGGAGTTTGGTTGTGGCGGACATCCCCGGACTTATTGAGGATGCGCATCAAGGGAAGGGGCTGGGCATCCAATTTCTTCGTCACATCGAACGGACAAGAGTGCTCGTGTTTCTTCTCGAGGCCAGCCGGCCTGATCCCAAAGCGGATTACGCGGTGCTTCTGAACGAACTGAAATCTTTTGACAGCGCCCTCGTTAAAAAACCCCGCATTGTCGTTCTCACGAAGATGGATATTGTGGAGGGAGAAAAAGAAAGAGATCTCAGGCGCTTGAGGTTTGTGCGCGGCGTGAAACCTATTCTTATCTCGGCTGTTACGGGCAGAGGGGTACAAGAACTCGTCAGGTCGATGTGGAAGCTGGCCGGTACATCCGAACCATGACCGAGCGAAGGCCTTACCTTACACTCCGCCGTTCGGTTGGGATACTCTCAGCCTTGCTGCTCCTCCTGCTGGTTGTATCGGCATTTTCGCTGTTCATTGGCGCCACGGACATTGGGCTTGCTGATTTGTGGAACGTTATGACCGGCAAGGGGACTGCCACGCACGAAATCATTTTCTTTCAGTTACGGTTGCCGAGGATCGTGCTTGCAATGATTGTCGGTGCCGGCCTATCGGTAGCGGGGGCGGCATTTCAATCCCTTCTTCGAAATCCCCTGGCAGAACCATACATTCTGGGAATATCAAGCGGTGGTACCGTAGGAGCGTTTGTCGCCATCTCTCTCGGATTGGGTCTTGCCCCCGTCACGACGCCACTTTTCTCATTTGCCGGATCGGGGCTTGTGATGTTCCTGGTGTATACGCTTGGCCACAGACGCGGGGTTCTCGATCCGCATGCACTGTTGCTTTCCGGGATCATGGTTGGTGCATTTTTCAATGCCGTCATCCTTGTGTCGGTTGCGGTTTTCAATCAGGAACTACGCACTGCGTATTTATGGCTCCTGGGGAACCTTAGTGCCACCGATACCGGAACGATAGCCGTTGTTGCACCCGTGATGCTTTTCGCTTCTGCGGTTCTTGTGGTTCATGCGCGATCCCTGAATCTCATTGCAGCAGGGGATGAGACTGCGCATCAGGGAGGTGTGGACGTGGCGAGGGTACGTGCGATAGGATACCTTCTTGCTTCTCTCTTGACGGGTCTTGCAGTTTCCGTCAGTGGAGTGATTGGCTTTGTCGGCCTGCTTGTCCCTCATGCGTGCAGGCTGTTGTTTGGTTCGGACAACAGGATAGTGCTTCCAGCCTCAGTGATTGGGGGGGCCACATTTCTTGTCGGTTGTGATATCTTGTCGCGCGTGGTGCTGGCTCCTTCCGAAATACCAGTAGGGGCGATAACGGCCGCTGTTGGAGCCCCGTTGTTTGTCTACCTTCTGAAACGATAGATCCTGCGTCGCGTTCTCCCCACCTTGCCAAGGTTACTAAGTTTAACATATGTAACCTTGCCAAGGTGATTTATGCCCCCATAAAATCAAACGTTCACAGGTAACACTTTCACCTTTTTAGAAAGACGATCCCAAGCGGCGGCAGCGTGAGTGTGAGTGAATATGACCGTCCATGCGCCCCGATGTTCTCCGCTTCCACACCCCCGAAATTCCCATACCCACTTCCACTGTAAATCTCTGCATCGCTGTTGAGTATCTCCTTCCAGTGCCCCGATGTCGGAACACCCACCCGGTAATTCATCCGAGGAATAGGAGTGAAATTACAGACAATCAGGATTTGCTCCTTAGTACTCTTGCCCTTCCTGAGAAAACTCACCGTGCTGTTCTCCCAATCCTGAGCGTCCACCCATTCAAACCCTTCCGGCGAAAAATCCACTTCGTGCAACGCCGCCTCGTCGCGGTACACTCTATTCAAATCCTTTAGCCATCGGTGCACTCCGCCGTGATTTGCAAATTGAAGCACATGCCAGTCAAGACTCCCGTCATGGTTCCATTCGCTCCACTGTCCGAAATCACAACCCATAAACAACAGCTTCTTCCCCGGATGCCCAAACATGTATCCCAGCAGCAACCTGAGGTTAGAAAACTTCTGCCACTCGTCTCCCGGCATCTTGCCGTACAACGATCCCTTCCCATGGACGACTTCATCATGCGAAACCGGAAGAACAAAGTTCTCATTGAAGGCATACCACAAACTGAATGTCAGTTGATGATGATGGTGCTTTCGGAAGACGGGATCCTTGCTGAAATAGCCAAGCGTGTCGTGCATCCAACCCATATTCCACTTGAGTCCAAATCCCAACCCCCCAACATATGCGGGACGAGACACCATAGGCCACGCTGTGGACTCCTCCGCAAAGGTCTGCACATCCGGGAATGCCCCGTATACCGCCTCGTTAAGCGTCCTGAGGAAAGCTATGGCCTCAAGATTTTCATTCCCCCCGAATTGGTTCGGGGTCCACTCGCCATCTTTCCGCGAATAATCAAGATAGAGCATGGACGCAACGGCATCCAACCTCAGTCCATCAACGTGATACTTTTCAAGCCAAAAAAGCGCGCTACTGATAAGGAACTCCCCCACCTCGTTTCTGCTGTAATTGAAGATGCAGCTGTTCCAGTCGGGATGAAATCCCTTGCGGGGATCCGCATGCTCATAGAGGTGTGTTCCGTCAAACAGCGACAGCCCGTGCGCGTCAGAAGCAAAGTGGGAAGGGACCCAATCGAGAATTACCCCGATCCCTCGCTGATGCAGAGAGTCGATGAGATACATAAGATCCTGCGGTGTGCCGTAGCGCCCCGAAGCTGCAAAGTAACTTACGGTTTGATATCCCCAGGAGCCGAAGAAGGGATGCTCGGTAACAGGCAACAACTCAACGTGCGTGTAACCCATTTCGGTTACATACTCGCCAAGGGCATGCGCAAGCTCTCGATAGGAAAGCGATCTGTTTCCCTGGTCCGGAACCCGCATCCACGAGCCGAGATGCACCTCGTAAATGGATATCGGTGCGTCCAGGCCGTTGGCTGATTTCCTTCGCTTCATCCATGCATCGTCGCCCCACTCATACTCCAAATTCCATACAACCGATGCAGTCTTCGGGGGAATTTCGCAAGAGAAGGCAAGAGGATCGGCCTTCGTGATCACCGTGTCCTGCGCAGTCGTAATGGCGTATTTGTAGGTCGACCCTTGGCCAACACCTGGTATAAAGCCCTCCCAGATTCCCGATGAATCCCAGCGAGCGTTCATAGGATGTGTGTCGGGATTCCATCCGTTGAATTCTCCAATCACCGAAACCGCCCTCGCGCCGGGAGCCCAAACCGCGAACGCGGCACCCGCTGCTCCATTGCGAACAACAAGATGACAGCCGAGTTTGTTGTAAAGCTTGAAATGCGTTCCCTCTCTGAAAAGATGTATGTCGAGGTCGGAGAAAACGCCCTTGTGGTGGCTGACATCTGCAGGTCTTCTTCTGGCGGTGCCCATACGTGGCGTGCGGTGAAATGATTCGGGAAATTCCTATCGAAGTATACCAAATTTTCCTGACGTCCGCTTCGTACCACAATAGCCAGGAGAATCCGGACCAATACGAAGGAATATGGAGGAGATCTCTCCCGTTGGGGAAATAAAACGATTCATCGGATCAGATTACGGTCGAAAAGCCATCCGACCAGCTCACGGACCCAGGGGTGAGGATTTTCGAAGGGACGAGGCGCGCCAAGACCGAGCCCGTGCCGCCCTCTCTCGTACACGTGCAGGGCAAAGGGAACCTTTTGTGCTTTGAGAGACTTTGCGAACGCAAGGCTGTTCTCAACGCTCACAACAGAGTCTTCAAACGTGTGCCATAGGAAACACGCCGGTGTTTCCGGCGTGACATGAAGTTCATTGGAATAAGAGTCAATCAGCTCCTGGCTGGGATTTGGCCCAAGGAATTGCTCTCGCGAAATAACATGTCCCATCGGCCCCATGGAAATGGCCGGATAGCAAAGGATTCCGAAGTCCGGACGCGAGCTCACCCGCTCAACGGGGTCCACAGACTCCTGATTGCCCGAATCAAAGTGGGTCATCGTTGTCGAGGCAAGATGCCCCCCGGCCGAGGAGCCCATAATCCCGACTCTTGCCGGGTCAACCTTCCATCGTTCTGCATGTGACCGCACCAGTCGAATCGCACGCGTTGCGTCCGCTGTAATCTCGCGGTAAGTATATATAGGACCCAGACGATATTTCAGAACAAACGCTCGTATGCCCAACGATGAAAGGAACAGCGCGTAGTCCTCGCCCTCATGTTTTGCAAGGCCACGATAAGATCCTCCGGGACAGATAATGATGGCAGCGCCCGATTCTCTTTCCTCGACGGGAGCGTACATCGTGAGGGTTGGTACATCCTTCTCCGTTCCGGAGGAGTCCGGCCAAAGCCGGACGATCTCCTGCGAAAAGGTGGAGGAGATTGCAGCGGAGAGAAAAAGCGCGATCAGCTGGATGTTCTTTGTCATATAACCTTTCGACGACGCTTCAGCGCGTCTCGAGATTTCTTCTTGGACTCAAGCCGCCGCCTTTTTTTGCCGCCCGTTTCACCTCGCGCGAATATATCCAGTGCTCCATATTGGAATGCCCACGCTTTCCGCCACTTCCTCCTTCCGTAGGACCTTTCATGATTGCCATAGCATTGCTTCACAATCCAAAATGATGAGCAATATAGGAAACAAAGAGATAGGACAAAACGCCGAATCGTTGTAAACGGAGTAACGCCAGCTTCGTTTCTTTGCATCTTGAACGTGCGGAGAATGGCAGATCGTCCACAGGCGATACGTTTCATCGAAGAAAGATTTTACGTTTGATTCTTTTTCTCTATTTGCCTACACTACTTCCGCTAAATTATCCG
>JACQPU010000195.1 GCA_016207365.1 Ignavibacteriales bacterium
CCGCCGTCTTCATATGCTTCCGGCATCATGACAGAGGCCACCATGGCCAGAATGCCGCCACCGGCAATTGCTCCCACAAGCGTGAGTGAAGTTGCGGGGGCGTCTGCGAGAAAGATGTTTCCCAATGCCGCCGCAATTGCTCCTGCTGCCACAAGCGTGCCCCATAATCCGAAAATCTTCAGCTTACTAAATCCTGCTGCCTGCATGGCGGTTGCGCTCGCAATTGCTTCAGGAAGATTTGAGAGAAATACCGCCGCCAGGAAGGTGAATCCGAACGAACTCAGGGAGACGTAGCTCGACCCAATCACGACCGATTCCGGGATTCCATCGAGCATGGCGCCAAGAAAGATTGCCAGTGCGGCTCCCGGAACGACATGACTGTGCATCATTGAGATTTCTTCCGAGCGTGTCAACCGCTGGATGTTAGCCAGGGCCGCCCGTTGCCACTGTTCTGCATCAACACTCCCTTTGCTCGTTTCCACGTTTGTAACGAGTCGCTGTGAATTCAGGCGTTCCACGGCACGGCGAAGGTTCGCGGAGCGCTCGAGAAGCTCATCAAAGTGCTCTTTGTCAATTCGAAGGGCCGACGTATTCACCGTTGCAGTAGCCGTGGCTGACCGCGGTTCCCCCATGAGAAGAGCCATTTCACCGAAGGAATCTCCCGGACCAAGTTCAGCAAGCGTTTTGCCTTTCTTTTTCTTGTCGCTCCTCGTTGTGATGCGTACGAGACCTTCTTCAATCAAGTATAACGCGTCACCGTTATCCCCCTTGCGAAAAATTACTTCGCGTTCCGCGAACTTCACTGGCTGCACGCAAACAAGAACGTCTTCCATTTCCTCCGGGGGGAGCGACCTCACAAGCTCGATTCTGGAGAGGCTTGAAAGGATCGCGGCGGATTCCTTGCGCTTTTTGTTCAGCATATAGAGCTTCGTCATGGCAGGATGGCGGAGAGCGGCGCCGCGTTCCTCCAAGATCCTGTTCGCAATGTAATAGACTGTTCCGCCGGCAATAAAACCGCCCGCGACCCAAAGCCAGCTGCTCACGCCATCGAGGTGAGCGTGGTGAACGAGGCGCTCGGCCCCTTCGTACGCAAGTTCCAACGCAAGCGCCTGAATAAGCGCGCCCGTCCCAAATGCCATAATGACCGCATTCGAGCGCTGGGAGGGCTTTATGTACACCCCGACAAACGCGCCGATAAGCAAGGAAAGCATGGCCAGCACAGCCATCCCTGCGGCACCAAAAACAGTCTCATAGGATATCTGATCGATCATCTAAGGTCCGGGTGAAGCGTAGACAACCGTAAACCAAATTTCCAACCGCCAATAACTAATAACTAAATAACCAAAACTACCAACTAATCAATATCCCACCGCGGCGCCATCCGGAGATCGCGGATCGGCCGCACCCAAACGCAATCCACTCTTGGGATCGATCATGATTCCCATTGCAATCCCATGCCCATTGACTGTCTTGACGGCGTGGCCTCTGGTCTCCAGGAGTCGTCGTGAGTCACTTGTAGTTCCATACTTCTCAATCTTGATTACATCAGGCAGCCATTGATGATGCATGCGGGGTGCCGAGATCGCCTCGGAAATGTTCATATTAAAGTCAATGATGTTAAGAACCACCTGCAGGACGGTATTTGTGATCGTTCGTCCCCCGGGAGAGCCGATCAGAACGTACGGTTTTCCGTTCCTGGTAATGATCGTGGGTGTCATACTGGACAGCATGCGCTTTTCGGGCTCAATGATGTTAGGATCTGTTCCGATCATACCGGAAGTGTCCGTCCGACCGGGCTGGGGATTGAAATCACCCATCTCATTATTGTACAGAAAACCTAACCCGTCGGCAACAATACGCGAGCCGTAGCTGTCTTCAAGAGTATAGGTCACGACCACAGCATTCCCTTCCGCATCCATAATCGAATAATGCGTGGTTTCCGTGCTTTCCACTTTATCGTAAAATCGGATCGGGTCGCTGACAGATTTCTTGTCAAGGCTAATCGAGCTGCGAAGTTCCGCTGCGTAGGATTTGGACAGAAGCATCTCAATGGGCATGTTGGGATTGAAGTCCGGATCACCTAAATATCGAGCGCGATCAGCATACGCACGTCGCATGGTTTCCACAAGCAGATGGAGATACTGTGCGGAGTTGTGACCATACTGGGCCAGATCGAATCCCTCAAGAATATTCAGCATTTCGATAAGCACTGTTCCCCCGGCACTCGGCGGGGACATTGAATAGATGCCGTACCCGCGATACGTTCCGTGAACAGGAGACCGTTCTTTTGCCTCGTACCGCGCAAGATCCTCCTCCGTAACCAAGCCTCCGTTCTTTTTCATGTCCGCGACAATGAGACGAGCAGTTTCTCCCTTGTAGAATCCGTCCCGACCATTCCGTTGCAAGCGCTTCAACGTCCGTGCGAGATCGGGCTGTTTCCAGACGTCCCCCGGCTCGTACGGAATAGTGTCGTTCTTGAGAAACACGCGGGCTGATGACGGGTATTTTTTCCATTCACTTTTCCGTTTTTTAAGAGAATCGGTCATGGCCCAGCTGAGCGAAAAACCTTTTTCCGCCAACCGTACTGCGGGAGCCGCAAGCTCTCTCCACGATCGCGTTCCAAAGCGTTTGAGCGCCAGGTCGAAGCCTGCCACCGTTCCCGGGACACC
>JACQPU010000188.1 GCA_016207365.1 Ignavibacteriales bacterium
CCATGCTGTCCCGGGGGATAATTGCGTTTCTCGATCGGACACTTTTCCGTGTAACACTTCGTTCCCTTGAGAAACAGTTTTTGCCGTTCTCTCCGGCACAGTTTACAGCTGGCGTCAACGTATCGTGCCATTGCTCTCCTTATACAGTTCTGGACACAGCGATTACACCCGCCGCCGTTTCGGTGGACGGCATCCGTTATGGGGAATCGGCGTAATATCCTTGATCATGGTTACTTCGAGACCGGCGGTCTGCAGTGAGCGGACCGCAGCTTCCCTGCCCGCTCCCGGTCCCTTGATGAAAACCTCCACCTTTCGCAAGCCAAGCTCATAGGCTTCCTTTCCGGCTGCCTCCGCCGAGACTTGAGCGGCATACGGCGTATTTTTGCGGGAGCCCTTAAAGCCGTTCTTCCCGGCCGAGGACCACGCAATCGTATTGCCGTACATGTCCGTCAGCGTTACCTGGACGTTGTTGAACGTTGCCTTGATAAAGGCCTTGCCGTTCGCATCAACATGCACTTTCTTCTTCTTTTTTGTTACCGGGGCAGCTGGCTGCTTTGCCACAGTGTACTCCTTGGTTTGACGAATCAACGAATTCCGCCTATGCCTCTATGGTCGAGCCTTTTGATGGCTCCGGCGGACAGGCAACGAAACAACGAATCAACGAATCAACGAATCAACGACTCAACGAATCTCCGCCGAAGGCGCCTGCCCGCCTCAGGCGAATTCAAAAAGGCAGGCGGGGATCAGCCTTTGGCTGAAACGAACCAACGATGAACGATCTACTTCTTCTCGAGTGCCTTTTTCTTTCCGGCGACGGTCTTGCGTTTGCCTTTCCGTGTCCGCGCATTCGTCCGCGTTCTCTGACCACGCGCCGGCAATCCCTTCCGGTGGCGAAGTCCGCGATACGAGCCGATATCCATGAGGCGTTTGATGTTCATTTGAACTTCCGACCTCAGCGCTCCCTCCACCTTGTGGTCCGACTGAATCACCGAACGGATTTTGGCAATTTCCTCGTCGTTCAGCTCGGCAACACGCTTTGCAGCCGGAACTCCGGACTTCTGGAGAATCTCGCGCGATGCCGAACGACCGATGCCATAAATGTACGTCAATCCGATTTCGACGGGCTTGTTTTTTGGTAAATCAACTCCTGCTATTCTTGCCACAATGCATCTCCTGAATGTAAGGCCAAAGCCGTTTTCGGCCGGGAAAGATTTATCCCTGCCTCTGCTTGTGTTTCGGATTCTTACAGATCACCCGGACCGTACCTTTCCGGCGGATGACTTTGCAGTTATCACACAGTTTCTTGATCGATGAACGTACTTTCATGAGTGTTGCACCTTATTTGTACCGGTAGACAATTCGTCCTTTGGTAAGATCGTAGGGAGACATTTCCACCGTTACTCTGTCTCCAGCCAGGATCTTGATGTAATGCATTCTCATTTTTCCCGAAATGTGGGCCAGGATTTCGACGCCATTATCAAGCTTCACACGAAACGTTGCATTCGGAAGTGTCTCCGTAATAACGCCGTCGACCTTGATGGGACCCTGTTTTGCCATCAGCGTGTCAGGATTTCCGGATTCCCGTTGACGATCGCAATCGTATGCTCAAAGTGCGCCGAGGGTTTTCCGTCAAGTGTCACAACGGTCCACCCGTCCGACAGAAACCTGACTTCCCAAGACCCCGCGTTGACCATTGGCTCAATAGCCAGGGTCATGCCGTTCCTCAAGACATCTCCTTTTCCACGCTCGCCAAAATTCGGGACACTCGGCTCTTCGTGCAGTTTTTTTCCCACTCCGTGGCCAACCAAATCCCGAACAACCGAGAATCCGTTGGTTTCCACATGCTGCTGAATCGCCGATGAAATATCCTCGACGTGATTCCCTGCCTTCGCCTGTTCAATGCCTTTCGCCAGAGCCTCCTCGGTCACTTTGACCAGACGGTCCTTTTCAGGCGGAAGTGCGCCAACGCGGAACGAACGTGCTCCATCACCATGGTATCCGTTCTTTTTTACTCCCACGTCCACCGAAAGGATTTCACCCTCGTTCAGTACCCTGCCTCCCGGTATTCCGTGTACGACTTCAGAATCCACAGACGTGCACAGGGCTGCGGGAAAAGGATTGTCGCGGGGGCCGTAGCCTTTGAATGCCGGCGTTCCACCACGCGATCGAATGTGTTCCTCCGCAGCTTCGTTGAGTTCGCCCGTGGTCACACCCGGCTTGACCATCCGCCCCACCAGATCCAGGACTTCTGCCACAATATGTGAGCTTTCCCGGATATGGTCGATCTCGCGCTTGGTTTTCACTTGAATCATCGGAACTCAACCGCGGCGTCCCCGCAGTTTTCCGCTCTTCATGAACCCGTCGTAATGACGCATCAACAAATGTGATTCCACCTGCTGAAGCGTATCCAATGCCACTCCCACAACGATCAGCAGACTCGTCCCGCCGAAAAACGAAGCGAAGCCCGGTGTCACACCCGCCTTGATCATCATCGTTGGGAGAATCGCAACAAATGCCAGAAAAATCGATCCCGGCAACGTGATTTTCGTCAGGATATTGTCGATAAAATCCGCAGTGTGCGAGCCGGGACGAATACCGGGGATGAATCCACCCTGCCGCTTCATATTATCAGCAACGTCCTTCGGGTTAAAAGCAATCGCCGTGTAGAAGTATGTGAAGAATACGATCATCAACCCGTAAATGATCGAGTAAGTCCACGACGTGTAGTTGAACCAGTTCGTGTTCAGTTCATTGACAAAATCGCTCTCCGGGAAAAAGGAGAAGAAAATCTGAGGAACAAACATGATCGCCTGAGCGAAAATAATCGGCATGACACCCGCCGTGTTCACGCGCAAAGGAATGTACTGCGTCACTCCTCCATATACCTTTCGTCCGACAACTCTCTTTGCATACTGGACTGGGATTCTCCGCGTTCCCTGCGTCACCAGCACCACACCACCAACCACGAGTGCCATCAGCCCCACCAGGACAAGCTCAATGATAAGGTTCTGACCGATCTGGAATTCTTCGATGATCGAACTCGGGAAGCGCGCAACAATTCCGATGAAAATGATCAACGAGATTCCGTTGCCGATTCCACGTTCTGTGATCTGTTCCCCCATCCACATCATGAAAATCGTTCCCGCTGTAAGACAGATCACCGTGCTGAGGGCGAATCCGATGCCCTGGACCTCAACCGGAACAATGGGACCCTCGGGAGTTGTCGTATTCACCAGCTTGACCACGACTCCGCTGGCCTGGAGCATCGAGATGAGCACTGTTCCGTAACGCGTGTATTGCGTGATCTTTTTGCGCCCGTCTTCTCCTTCTTTCTGCAGCTTCTGAAAATAAGGAACGACGGCGCCCAGGAGCTGGATAACGATGGAGGCGCTGATGTACGGCATGATGCCCAGTGCAAATACCGCCGCATTACTGAATGCGCCACCGACGAACAGATCGTACAGGCCAAAAAGGGTGTTTTCTGAACTTCGACGGATGGTATCAGCAAGGAGAACCGCGTCCACACCCGGGAGCGTGATATGGGAACCGATCCGCACGACGATCAGCAGTGCAGCCGTGTACATGAGCCGATCCCGCAGCTCCTGGATCTTGAAGATGTTCGTAAACGTCTCGGTCAGCCTGCTCATCGAGGAGATTCTTCAGCCAGATCCATATTATGAAAGAACAGACACCTTCCCGCCAGCCGCCTCAATCTTACTAACCGCAGATTTGCTGAACGCATGCGCGGAGACTTCAATTCTTGCCTTGAGGTCCCCGTTCCCGAGAATCTTCACTTTCTCATTCTTCCTCGAAAGTACACCGGCTTTGAACAGGGCTTCAGGAGTTACTGGATTTGTAAGCCGTTTCTCGGTGAACAGTTTTTCGAGCGTCTCTACGTTGACGACGCGTGGTTCTTGTCGGTTTCGAGGGGTAAAGCCGAATTTCGGAAGCCGCCGCGTCAGGGGCATCTGGCCGCCTTCAAACCACAGACGGAACTTGTGTCCCGACCGGGACTTGGCGCCCTTATGGCCCTTCGTCGCCGTGCCGCCATGACCGGATCCCTGTCCGCGCCCGATGCGCTTTGTCTTTTTTCTTGACCGCGGGGCCGGCCGAAGATTGCTTAAAATGTCGTTTGCCATATCGATACCTTTACTTCACTTCTTCAACCCGGACGAGATGGCGGACAACGTTGATCATTCCGCGCACCTGAGGGGTATCCTTTTTGATCACAGAGTAGTTCGGCCGTCCCAGGCCCAAAGCCCTGATCGTTCGCTTTGCTTTTTCAAGCTGCTCGATCGTGCTCTTGATTTGCGTAATCCTGATTTTTCCCGTCCCCGCCATGCGTTATGCCGTTTGATTCTGGTGAAAAAGTTCCTGGAGATTCATTCCACGTCTCTGGGCCACAGTTCTTGCATCGGACAGCGAGAGCAGGGCCTTCATGGTCGCCTTGACCACATTATGCGGATTAGACGATCCCATTTGCTTTGTAAGAACATCACGTATCCCGGCGGATTCGAGCACAGCCCTGACGCCTCCCCCTGCGATGCATCCTGTTCCCGGCGAAGCCGGCTTGAGGAGCACTTTGCCTGCCCCGAACTTGCCGACAACTTCATGCGGAATGGTTCCTCGCAGGACCGGCACCTTTACGACATTCTTCTTCGCATCCTCAACACCTTTGGCAATCGCGTCGGCAACCTCATTCGCCTTGCCAAGCCCAATCCCGACGTGGCCGTTACCGTCCCCAACCACCACGATGGCGTTGAAACTGAACCGACGACCGCCCTTCACCACCTTGGCCACCCGGTTGATGTGTACGAGACGCTCCTTGAGTTCTATCTCGCCTGCCTTGATCTTCGACATACGTTCGTTCCGATGTTTTAGAATTTCAGGCCTGCCTCTCGCGCACCATCGGCAACCGCCTTCACACGCCCATGGTAGAGGTACCCGCCTCGGTCAAACACGACCTCTTTGATATTGTTTTCCAAAGCCTTCCTGGCAGCGACGATTCCGACCAGGCGGCACACTTCCAGGGAAGATTTGGCATCTTTGGCTTGCTCGCGCACATCCTTTGAAAGAGACGAGGCAGAGACAATTGTCAGGCCCTTCGCATCATCGATAATCTGGGCGTACACATGCTTCAGGCTTCTGTAGACCGCCAACCGGGGGCGGGCCGAGGTGCCGAGAATTTTTGTGCGAATCCGTGCCTTTCTTCGGATGCGCCGCTCTGGTGTATTTTTCAGAATCATGCGTTTCCTTCGATTCGACTACTTCGCCGCTGTGGCAGCCGCTTTGCCGGCTTTCCGACGGATATATTCACCCTCGTACTTCACGCCCTTTCCCTTATAGGGTTCAGGGGGACGGAAGGACCGGATTTTCGCGGCGACGAGCCCAACCAACTGCTTATCCATTCCGGACACAGTAATATTCGTCTGTGAGGGCGTTTCAATCTTGATTCCTTCCGGTGGTCCAAACAGAATCGGATGAGAAAATCCCAGGAGAAGGTGAAGCTTTCTGCCTTTCATTTCGGCCTTGTATCCGACGCCGACGATCTCAAGTTTCTTCGAATATCCCTGCGTCACTCCGACTATCATATTCTGAATCAGTGCGCGCCAGAGGCCGTGGAGCGCGCGCGTTTCCTTTTCCTCGTTTTTCCGGCTCACGAGCACCTCGCTGCCCGTCACTTCGACCGCGATGTTCTTGTGCACTTTGGACAAGAGCTCGCCTTTCGGTCCTTTGACGATAACGGCACCGTCCTGGAGGACAACCGAAACCCCCTTGGCGATCTGAATTGGTTTTCTTCCTACTCGAGACACGGTATTCTCTCCCGATTCAACTCTTCGATTACCACACGAACGCAAGAATCTCGCCGCCGACGTTCTCACGTCGGGCGCGGGCGTCCGTCATCACCCCTTTTGAGGTCGACACTATTGCAACGCCCAATCCACCCATAACCCGCGGAAGGGCGTCTTTACGCTTGTACTGCCTGATGCCGGGCCTGCTGACGCGCCGAAGACCCGAAATGACCGGTTTCCCTTCACTATACTTCAGATTAACGCGAAGAACCCCCTGCTTTCCGTCTTCCAGCACGGTATAATTGGCGATGTACTTTTCATCCAGCAGAATCTGGGCCAATGCCTTCTTGAGGCCTGACGCCGGGATGTCGACGCGACGGTGTCGCGCCTTGACGGCGTTACGGATGCGTGTCAAAAAATCTGCAATCGGATCTGTCGGCATACTTCGAATATCACTCCTGTCTGATCAACACCATCGTGGTTTTACCAGCTCGCTTTTCTGAGGCCGGGGATTTTGCCCTCGAGAGCAAGCCCGCGAAGGCATATCCGGCAAATGCCGAACTTCCTGTAATACGCGCGCGGCCTTCCGCAAATATTGCACCGGTTATGTCTCCGAACCTTGAACTTCGGCGTCTTCTTCGCCTTGACAATCATCGCTAATCGTGCCAAACGACTTCCTCCGCGCTATGGTTGTGATTCAGACGTCTGAAGGACTTCCTGTCGCTTCACGAACGGGAGCCCAAGTGATTTGAGAAGCTCATACGCTTCAAGATCGGTCCCGGCCGTGGTCACTAACGTAATGTCCATTCCGGAGATACGTGAAACATTATCGACGTCTATTTACGGAAAGATGATCTGCTCCCGGATTCCCACTGTGTAATTTCCGTGCCCGTCGAACGATTTGTCCGACACGCCCCGAAAGTCCCGCACGCGCGGAAGTGCGACATTGATGAACCGGTCGAGAAACTCGTACATCCTGGCGCGCCTCAACGTTGCCCGGCATCCGATCGGAATGCCCTCCCGCAACTTGAAATTCGATATGGCCTTCTTCGCGCGTGTAATTACCGCCTTTTGTCCCGTGATCGCTTCAAGCTCCTTCACGGCAGTGTCAAGGATTTTCGGGTCCTGCGTCGCCTTCCCGACACCGATATTCACGGAAATCTTTTCGAGCCGGGGTACCTGCATGACGCTCTTGTACTCGAACCGTTTCATCATCTGCCCCACGACTTCCTTCCGGTAGTGGAGCCACAGGCGCGGCGGGGGTGCCGGTTCGGCCGGCACATTCTTGGGCTGCGCCTTTTCCTTATGCTGCTTTTCCGCCTTTTCCTTCGCCATCGAAATCTCCAAATGCGTTAGAACATCTCGTTACAGTGCTTGCAGACGCGCATCTTCTTGTCTTTTCCGCTCGTCGCGTCCTTTACCGTCGTATAACCGACCCGCGTCGTTTTGCCGCACTTCGGACACACGACCATGACGTTGGAAACATGAATCGGAGCCTCTTTCTGGACGATGCCGCCCTGCGGATTTTTCTGTGAAGGACGCGTGTGTCTCTTGACGACATTCACGCCTTCGATGATGATCCTCGATTTTTCCGGAAACACTTTGAGGACTTTTCCCTGCTTCCCCAGGGCATTTCCCGCTATGACTTTTACCGTGTCGTTTTTCTGAACATTCATGGCGTACATTCCTACAAGACTTCCGGTGCGAGGGAAATGATCTTCATGAACTGCCGTTCGCGGAGTTCACGCGCAACGGGTCCGAAAATACGTGTACCGCGCGGCTCGCCCTGCTGATTAAGAAGAACGGCTGCGTTTTCGTCAAACCGGATATAGGATCCGTCTTTTCGCCGCACTTCCTTCTTTGTCCTGACCACCACGGCGCGGGAAACGTCGCCCTTCTTCACCGGCGCTCCCGGAATAGCGCTCTTCACAGAGACCACTATGAGATCTCCAAGGGTGGCGTACCGTTTGTCATGGCCTCCCAGCACACGAATACATCTGATTTTCTTCGCCCCGGAATTGTCGGCAACGACAAGATTGGTTTCTTCCTGAATCATAGTCTCCTCGGTTCCGGGCTTATTTCGCTTTCTCGATGATTTCCACGAGTCTCCAGCGCTTGCGTTTGCTCAGGGGCCTTGTTTCCATGATCCGCACAAGATCACCGATGCCAGCTTCACGTTTTTCGTCATGCGCCATCAGCTCCGTCGTGCGGCGATAGTATTTCTTGTACAGCGGGTGGGGAACTTTCCGTTCAATGGCAACAACGATACTCTTCTGCATCTTGTTGCTTACCACCTTGCCGACGCGGGTCTTCCCCTGTCCGCGTTCTTGTGTTTCGCTCGCCGACGCCATCGCTTCGTTTGTCATTTCGTGGCTGCTCCTGGGGTCTCCGCAACGGAACGTTTCTGAAGCTCACGCTCCCGGAGAATGGTTTTCATGCGCGCAATATCCTTGCGTAGATGTCTGATGCTCATGGGGTTCTCAAGCTGGTTCAGCACCTGCTGAAACCGGAGGTTCGCCAGGCTCTCCTCGTTTTCCTGGATTCGCTTGTTCAGTTCTTCGTCGGACAACTGACGGATTTCCATCGGCTTCATCACCGCGTCATCTCCTTACGCTTCGAGGTCGATGCGTGTCACGAACTTCGTTTTGATCGGCAATTTGTGGGCTGCCAGGCGAAGTGCCTGTTCTGCCACAGGTCGAGTGACGCCGCCGAGTTCGAACAACACACGGCCGGGCTTTATCACGGCGACCCAAAACTCCGGAATGCCTTTGCCCGATCCCATGCGCGTTTCCGCAGGCTTCTTGGTCACAGGCTTGTCCGGAAAAATCCGAATCCACACTTTCCCCTCGCGCTTCATCATGCGGGTAAGAGCCACCCGCGACGCCTCAATCTGCCTTTGGGTGATCCACCCGGGCTCAAGCGCCTTCAACCCGAAATCCCCGAACGCTACGGTTGCGCCTCGTGTAGCTTTTCCGGTCATCCGTCCGCGCTGGGCTTTTCGAAACTTAACTCGTTTGGGCATCAACATAACTGCTTCACTCCTCTTTTACCGGGCCGGGCCGATAATTTCGCCTTTGCAGATCCACACTTTAACACCAATGGCACCATAAATCGTCCGCGCGGTCGCGGTTGAGTAGTCGATATCGGCACGGATCGTCTGCAGGGGGATCCGTCCCTCTTTGTATTGTTCGGTCCTCGCGATATCCGATCCACCCAGCCGTCCTGCGGTCATCACCCGAACGCCCTCTGCTCCCATTCTCATAGCCGCAGTAATGGCCTGCTTC
>JACQPU010000197.1 GCA_016207365.1 Ignavibacteriales bacterium
CACGAGAACTCGACTTCGTCGCAAAGGGATCTGGCATACGACACGGCTCGCACGGCGTCCTGGAGGACTTCGACACGAGGTTTCCGAAGTTTGTGCTTGAGGTGGATATCGGACGTTGCGACAAAGACATGGATACGCGGGTACTTTGCGAACTGAATTGCGTTCCACACTCTGTCTATGTCCTTTTCCACTGTGCGAGCGAGAGCGGCAACAATACAATGCTCTATAATCTCAGCTACACGTTGCACTGCTTCAAAATCGCCTTCAGAAGCAATTGGGAAGCCCGCTTCGATGACATCCACTCGGAGCTGTTCGAGCTGTCGGGCCATGCGGACCTTTTCTTCGAGATTCATGCTACAACCAGGGGATTGTTCCCCGTCTCTAAGAGTTGTGTCAAAGATGCGGATCCTGTTGGGCATACGAATTCCTTGTGATGTTAGTCTGCCAATGCTATACTCGATGGGATTGTTGCTCGCTTTCCGAGGGGCTGGCCGGCAGAAACCAATATCTGCCCAAGCATGCTCAAGTCGACATTTCCACCGGAGATGATCGCAACGGCTTTGTCGTGCTTGCCAACAAATCCATTATTTGAGAGTACATATGCCAAGCTGGCTGCGCCTGCCGGTTCCACAACAAGCTTTGCACGCTCCATGAGGAGAAGCATGGTTTTCATGATGGATTCATCATCGATGAGCACGATTTCGTCAAGGAACCTTCTGACAATTCCGTATGTCAATTCCCCCGGTCTTCTCACTGCAATACCATCTGCAATGCTCAGTCCATCTTGCGCTTCCGCCAAGGAAGCGCTTTCGACTGAGTTTTTCATCGCTGGAAAAGCCGACGACTCAACCCCAATGATTTTGACGTTCGGTCGCGTCGACTTGATTGCGATCGCGACCCCTGCGGCGAGACCACCTCCGCCTATCGGCACATAGATAACGTTAACGTCCGGCAGGTCTTCCAGGATTTCGAGACCAACGGTTCCCTGTCCGGCAATGACTTCAGAATCGTCGAAAGCATGAATGATGGACATGCCTTCTGAATAGGCAATCTCTTGTGCGGCCTGCCATGCATCGTCATAACCGGCGCCACACCTTATAACCTTAGCGCCGTGCGACCTCGTTGCCGCCATTTTTGCTGCTGAAGCAGCAAGGGGCATGACAATCGTGCACCGAATCTTCCTTCTCGCGGCGGCAAAGGCGACTCCCTGGGCATGGTTGCCCGCGGATGCGGCGACAACACCGCGTTTGGCTTTATCATGGGACAAGCTGCATACCTTGGCATATGCGCCTCGCACCTTGAACGAACCCGTCACCTGCAATGATTCAAGCTTCAGGAAGAGGTTTGTGCCCGTAAGATCGGAGAATGTCCTTGAACGGTGAAGCGGACTTTTCCTCACAATACCTTCCAACAGTGCTCTGGATTTCAGGATGTCATCCAAGCCGGGAATGGTCTTACAATTTGAACATGTCATTGATTTCCTTTGTAATCTCCTCGCGAGATCTTATTTCGTCAAACTGAGTCCTGAGCTCATTCACGTACTTCGCGTGAATCTGCAGGAGGTTCTCGAGGGCAGTCCGGCTCCCGACGTCGCCTGAAGCATTCAAACGGAGCTGAAGGGCCTCCACTCCGGCCTCTCCTTTACGAATGAATTGATCGAGAAAATCGTTGAATGTTTGAGGGAAATTTGATCGTTCCATTTTTATACGCTTTCATTGTTTTTCCAGTTTTCCGGGCGTAAAGACCGCACTGCACTGCCTGCTTTCCACATCTCTGAATTTTTCCATTCGTCCAATTCTTGCTGTAGTTTTTCGCGATAATCCGGCGCCCCGCAACTCTCAAGGACGCGCTTTGTTTCTATTCCTGCCTGAACATCTCTGTAGAGAAGCTCAAACAAAGGCTTCACGGCGGTTTCGAAACGCCTGGCCCAGTCCAGTGCGCCGCGTTGAGCCGTCGTGCTGCATGACGCAAACATCCAATCCATCCCGTTCTTGCCGACCAACGGGTACAAGCTTTGGGTGGCTTCTTCGACGGTTTCGTTAAACGCCTCGCTCGGCGAGTGTCCCATCGCCCGGAGCGTGTCGTATTGCGCCTTCATGAGGCCTGCGATCGCGCCCATGAGAGCACCTCGTTCACCGGTGAGATCGCTGTAGACTTCCTTCTCGAATGTCGTCGGAAAGAGATATCCAGACCCCACGGCAATGCCAAGTGCGATCGTGCGCTCAAGGGCACGGCCGGTGGCATCCTGATGGACTGCGTAGCTTGCGTTAATACCGCTGCCGGAAAGGAAGTTGGAACGGACCGTCCGTCCAGCCCCTTTTGGAGCAACGAGGATCACATCCACATCGGGCGGTGGAATGACTCCCGATTGGGCACTGAACACGACTGAGAATCCATGCGAGAAATAAAGGACCTGTCCCTTTCTAAGGTGTTTCTTGACAAGCGGCCATTGCTCCTTTTGTCCCGCGTCGGAAAGCAGGTATTGCACAATTGTTGAACGCTCAATGGCTTCTTCGATGGCCGGAAACAGTGTTTTCCCTTCGGCCCAGCCATCATGTATGGCATCCCCCCATCCTTTGCCCCCTTTACGCTGGCCAATGATAACTTTGATGCCGTTGTCGCGCAGGTTGAGGGACTGCCCTTGCCCCTGGGGGCCGTAACCGAGGATGGCCACGGTTTCATCAGCCAGTACTTGTTGTGCTCTCGTCAGGGGGAACTCCTCTCGAGTTATCACGTCTTCTATCACTCCGCCAAAATCAATCCGGGCCATGTGTTCTCCTTCTTGTTTCCGTTTTCATGAATACATTCATTGAAATCTCGACTATTGTCACTCTGACTCTCTTCTCAATGCCACACGCCCGGTGCGGACGATTTCCTTGATCCCAAACGGGTCCAGCATCTGAATCGCGGCATTCACCTTTGATTTTCCACCGGTGATTTCGAGCGTCAGGGTTGTCGGGCCAATATCAATCACCTTGCCGCTGAAGATTTTGCCAATCTCCAGGATCTTCACCTGCTGATCGACGCCAGTCCGAACCCGAACCAAAACGAGCTCGCGTTCGACGCGGCTTTCTGACGAGAGATCGGTAACCAGGATCGCGTCAATGAGATTGGCAAGTTGTTTCATGATCTTCTCGATGACATGCTCATCGGCCCCGGTAACAATCGTCAAGCGCGAGACATTCGGTTCCTCAGAGGGTCCGATTGCAAGGCTTTCAATCGTGAACCCCTTCGCGGCAAACAGGCCGATGATCCGGTTGAATGCGCCGGTGCTGTTTTGCAGCAACACAGAAATCGTTCGCTGTTGAGACTGGCTGCGAGGGCTTCTGTCGTATTGACGACCTGCCACGGATGATTGCGGATGGCTCATTCGAATCTCTACCTCTTATGTTTTTACTTCATTCATCAACGACACCTTCTGTCGCGCCCCTTTTGCCAGAAACCTGGTCCCGTCTCCAAGTCCATTACCATTGTCGCCGGGGACGTCGAGCATTTCGTCAACGGTCTGCCCCGCGGGAATCATTGGATACACGTTGTCCTCCTTCGCAACAACGAACTCCACGAGCATTGGTCCATCGCTGTATTCGATTGCTTCAAGGATGGCATCATGGACCTCGTCGGGCCTTGTGACCCTTCTCCCTGGACACCCGAACGCCTCGGCCAGTTTCACAAAATCAGGGCTCGTGATGTCGACGTGAGAGTACCGTCTCCGGTAGAACAGCTCCTGCCACTGCCGCACCATGCCGAGGAAACCGTTGTTAATAATGAAGATCTTCATCGGGAGTTTATGATCCACAATCGTTGCAAGTTCCTGCATGTTCATCTGGAATCCACCATCGCCGCTGATGGAGACAACAGGAAGGTCACTCCGGCCAATTGCTGCACCCATTGCCGCCGGGAGAGAGAATCCCATGGTGCCCAATCCTCCGGACGTAATGTGGGAGCGGGGATGAACCCAGGTGAAGAACTGAGCGGCCCACATTTGATGTTGCCCGACATCCGTTACGACAATGGCGTTGCCTCCTGTAACCTCGCCGAGTTCATGGAGGATATACTGGGCACGGAGAACATCGCATTGTTTGTAGCGCAGGGGATGTTCCCGTTTCCATTGTTCGATCGTTTCAAGCCAATCGGTGGTATCAAGCGGGCTTACTAAGTCAAGAAGGGCGGACAATACCCCTCTGACATCACCCACAAGAGGGGCATCCACGCGCACATTCTTATTGATCGAAGATGGATCAATGTCGATATGGATTTTTCTGGCATTTGGGGCAAACGCTTCCACCTTGC
>JACQPU010000196.1 GCA_016207365.1 Ignavibacteriales bacterium
GTCCTGGGCAGTTATTACAAGGCTCGATATGACAGGGTGATGGCATCCGACGTCACGACACAGCTTCAACTGACCATCGAAGGATTGCGCGGGCATCTGATGGGCAAAGACAGACAGGGGGAGATCGAGGTGACGGAGGAGGCGGACCGCTATGTCCTTAAGCTTGATCCGTGCGGCAGCGGTGGAGTTGCGCGACAGAGGGTCGAGAGTGGGAAGGAGCCCCGTCCGGATCTGTTCGGATTCTCCAAGAAAGCCGGCCCTCTCACATGGGGCAAAGCAAAGGTGTGCTACTACTGTGCCCACTGCTCGATGGTCAACGAAATCCTTGCAATCGAAAACTACGGCCATCCGATGAGGATCACTGAGTATCCCGAAAAGGCTGAGGATGCTTGCGTGTGGTATATTTATAAGGATCCGAAAAAAATCCCTGCGGAATACTATGAGCGGGTCGGGAAAAAAGCGCCCACCGGGGCCCCTCGAATGTCAAAGGACAAGCCATGAAAAAAAGAAAGCCGGAGAGTTCCTGGTCAACACCTTGGGACTCACCCCTCGTACCCGAATTTCCTTTTACGTTTCGAGATGTCGAGGTGCTTTCACTCTCCTATCGGTCAACCAGGAAGGCAATTGAAGCGCTTCTGCCTTCGCCCTTGAAGCCGACAGGTGACCATGTGGTCATTCACATTTACAATATGCGCGACGTCGAGTGGCTTGGCTCCTATGGTGAGTGTAATGTTATGGTTGGAGCCGAGCTTGGCGCAAAGGCCAGAGGGGGTTACAGCCCTTATTTATTCCTGAGCAGTGATGTCGGACTGGCTCATGGGAGGGAGGTGCACGGCCAGCCGAAGAAACTTGCCGATGCGCGTGTTGAAACCCGCGGCGATCTCTTGGTGGGCGTGGTGGCGAGGAATGGCATCGATATCATCACAGGGACAATGGCGTACAAGCAGGAACGGGCAACAATTGAGCAATTCAAAAAGATGACCTTTGATTTCGCAGTGAATCTGAATTACAAGGTGATTCCCGGAATCGACGGAAAGACCGCCATTCGGCAAATTACGAGTCGCACGCTTGCAGACGTACGCGTGCATGAGTGCTGGATCGGGCCTTGCAGCGTGGAGCTTCGTCCGAACGTACAGGCGCCGGTATTTCGATTGCCGGTTGTTGAATCCGGGCCGGGACTATTCTGGAAAGCGGACTTTACGCTCGTTGAAGGCGAGGTATTACATGACTATCGGAAATAAGCATGGAGTTTCAGGTTCCACGTTTCACGATCCAAGGCTTAGGACCTGATCCAGGGAATCGAGGCTTCCAGCACGGAACTTGCTGGAGCGTGAAGCCAAAATTGTCATGAAGAGAGTCGTCATTACCGATTGGGGCTTTCCCTCACTTGAGCCTGAAAACGACGTGTTCCGTGGCCGCGGGATTGACCTTCAGGCCCACCAGTGTAAGACAGAAGATGATGTCGTTCGTGTTGTAGGGGATGCTGACGTGGTGATGGCACAGTGGGCTCCGGTGCGCGCAAAAGCCATCGGCGCCATGAAACGGTGCCGTGGGATTGTCAGATACGGGATTGGCCTGGACAACATTGACCTTGAGGCGGCCAGAAAGCGTGGAATTGCGGTCAGGAACGTACCGGATTACTGCCTTGATGAAGTTGCGGACCACACCATTGGACTTATGCTCGCCCTTCAGCGCCAGATCATGACTGTGGCCGAACGCGTGAAAAGGGGAACATGGTCGATTACGCCTCCCCTGAACCTTCCACCGCTTCGTGCATCGAAGCTTGGGCTTGTAGGGTTCGGACGCATTGCGCGGCTAGTCGCCCAGCGCGCGGCCGCCTTTGGAATGAGCATCCTCGCATTTGATCCTGGTGTCGCTCAGCGGGATATTCTCGATGCCCGGGTTCAACCGGTGTCCTTCGATGACCTCCTGACAAGTTCCGACATCATCAGTCTCCATTGCCCATTGAACGACGCGACGAGGCATTTGATCGGGAGGTCGGCCTTGGCGCGCATGAAATCTCAGGCTCTTGTTGTAAACACAAGCAGAGGCGGACTCGTGGATCTTGATGCTCTTGTCGTAACGTTGCGGGATGGCAGAATAGCAGGCGCTGGTCTGGATGTGTTTGAGACCGAGCCGCTCCCTCCGAACCACGCGTTCTTGTCGCTCCCCAACGCGCTGGCCACAAGTCACATTGCATGGTTTAGTACTGCGAGCATCGGACAACTGCAGCGTCGAGCCGCCCTGCAGGCGCTTAATCTTCTTCAATAGCAGGACGTGATGGAACAATTCCAAATTCCGCAGTCGTTCATCGAAGAGCAGAATCGAAGCTTCATCCAGCCTGCAAACCGGGCGTATGATGTGCTGGCAGAGGATCTGGACCGGCGAGGGATCTCCATCGGCTCGATCACGGAGAAAGCTGCGAAATTTGAGGTGGCTTTGCCGTCATGGGCAGTGGGAACGGGAGGAACGAGGTTCGCGAAGTTCCCCGGACCCGGTGAACCCAGAACGGTGGAGGAAAAACTGGCCGACTGTGCGACCGTACACCAGCTCATTCGCATTACGCCACGGGTTTCGCTCCATATTCCGTGGGACAAACCTGCAGACGCTTCCCGGCTCAAGGCCTTTGCCCAATCCCTGGGTCTCGGGTTTGACGCCATGAATTCCAACACATTCCAGGACCAGCCAGGGCAGGCACTCAGCTATAAATTCGGTTCATTGACACATGCGGACAGGTCGGTTCGCCGAAAAGCCATTGACCACAATCTGGAATGTGTAGAGATTGGACAAAAGCTTGACTCCAAAGCCCTCACGGTGTGGATCGGCGACGGGGCGAACTTCCCCGGGCAGATTGACTTCAGGAGAAGTCTTGAACGGTACCTTGAGAGCCTTCGCGAGATTGTGAGGGCCCTGCCGGACGATTGGAAGCTGTTCATCGAATACAAGCCATACGAGCCTGCTCTGTATGCAACTGTGCTGAACGACTGGGGAACGGCATATTATTGTGCGTCGGAACTGGGTCCGAAGGTTCGATGTCTTGTGGATCTCGGTCATCACCTCCCGAATACCAACATCGAATTGGTGGTTGCAAGACTGCTTCAATGCGGTAAACTGGGCGGCTTTCACTTTAATGATAGCAAGTATGGGGATGACGATCTTGATGCGGGGAGTATCAAGCCGTTTCAGTTGTTCCTGGTCTTTCATGAGCTCGTAATGGCCGCGGAGGAGTCACCCGATCCTCGGAATATTTCCTATATGATTGATCAGAGTCACAATGTGACCGATCCCCTGGAGTCGTTGATGGTCTCTGCGGAGGAGATTCAGAGGGCGTATGTGCAGGCGTTGCTTGTGGATCGCAAAGCTCTCAGGGCTCATCAGGAAAAGAATGATGCGTTAATGGCGCTCCGCACCCTGAAAGAAGCGTTTCGTACGGACGTCACGCCGATTCTCCAACGCGCGCGCATTGTTAGGGGAGGAGCCATTGATCCGCTTCTTTTGTACAGAGCAAGTGGATACCGCGATCGGAAAGCTCGTGAGCGACCGGCGCGCACCGAACCGTCAGCCGGTATCGTGTGACTGCGGCGTTTCTTCTTGACAAACGCGCAGATTAGCTGTATACTGGATTAAACAGCATTCAATTAGCAAAACATGCCTGTCGATTACACAGTCCCGGCGATCGACCGAGCGGTTCGGCTGCTTGAGATTCTTTCGCTGGCCCCGCAGGGGCGGTCGCTTGCCCAATTGGCGGACGAACTGGGCGTGCCCAAAAGCACGCTGTTTCGGATTCTGCACACCCTCGAAGAACACGCTGTTGTTGCCGAAGATCCCGACCGGAAACTGTTCACACTCGGCATGCGGCTGCTGGAATGGGGGCATGCCGCGCTCTCCCGCATTGACCTGAAAACCGTCGCCCATCCCACCCTCCAGAAACTGGCCCATGAAACGCGGGAGAGTTTCTATCTCGCGATTCTCGATCACGACGATGTGATCATTGTGGATCACGTGGATACCCCCGAAGTGTGGAAAATGGTGACCCGGCTCGGTCATCGGTCCCCGGTCCATTGCACCGCGACGGGACTCGTCCTTGCGGCGGACCTCGAAGCCGATGATCTGGAAAGATTGGTCGGACGGAAAGGGCTTAAGAAATACACCGACGCGACGATTACCGGCCTTGGAGCCCTCAAACGACGGCTTGCGAAAATCCGCCAAGACGGACACTCAATTGTCGACGGTGAGTACAAGCCCGATCTTTGCGCCATTGCGGTTCCCCTCCGTGATCATAGCGGCAGGGTCGTGGCGTCTTTGATGACGGCTATTCCGTCGGAACGGTACCGTAAGAATAAACGGCGGGCAAAAGAGCTCATTGCCATCCTCAGCCGGTCTGCGGGTATGATTTCCCAGCGCCTCGGGTACAACTCCTCCAAACTGTCCACGTAACACGGGCGTTGCATGAAGACCCTCGAACTCGGAATCGTCAGTGATGAAATCTCGCCCGATTTCCGCGTAGCCGTTCGCCATGCGGTCGATTGGAACGTGAAGATTGTGGAATTACGGATGCTGGAGTCAGGTCGCGTACCGGCGGTGAAGACCGAAGAAATTCGGGAGGTACGCCACCTTGCAAGTGACAATGGAATTCGCATCTCAGCTCTTTCTCCCGGAATATTCAAGCATCCGCTTTCAGATGTTCAGACGATCCAACACGAAATAACCGACACCCTTCCCCGTACCATCGACCTCGCTTCCAGTCTGGGATCGAATCTCATCATTGTGTTTGGATTCCAACGCGAGAACAATGAACCTCAGGAGCACGAGAATCAGTGGCTGGAAAGGATGAGATGGGCCGCGGAAATAGCAGGAAGGTCGGACATGGATCTTCTGATTGAAAACGAACCCGGGTTCTGGTGCAGCTCCGGAGGTGCGACGGCGGATCTCCTCCGAAAAGCCGGAATGAAAAACCTTGCGGCGAATTGGGATCCGTGCAATGCCTACGGGGCAGAGCCCAAGCCATATCCCGAGGGGTACATCGCGGTACGGGAATTTATCAGGAATGTCCATGTGAAAGATACGCTGGAAGGTTCGCTCATCCGCTGTGTACCGGTGGGTGAGGGAGCCATTGACTGGAAAGGCCAGCTTCAAGCTCTCCTCGAAGATTCCCTCGTCCATCACGTCACCATCGAAACCCACTGTCTTCCGTTGATTGAAAAGTCAAAGCATAATGTGGATACTCTCCGCCGGTATCTTGCGGAACTTACTTCGTAGAAGGGATTGCCTATGAGACTCGAGCGCCGGTCATTTTTGAAGACCCTCGGGACGGGTGCCCTGATTACATCATTTCCCGTGAGCCGCTCCGGATTGGTTCCCGGCGAAACAGATGATCAGCGCCTCCATCAGGACTATCAATCGGCCAAAGCCGGAACCGAGTATTTCATTATCGGCAACGGGCGCATTATTGCCGCACTGCAGGTCTCCGCGACGCCCGACGCAGGGACGCATTGCGGCTTACTCCTGATGTCACCGGAACATTTTGGAAGAAAAATCAGCACGTACCTTTACCACCCCGAACGCGGGCTCCAGAATTCGCGATGCTTCGTCCATCAGGGAGGAAAAACCTTCCTTCCGGAACCTGCCTCCTCCAGAATCTTCTGGAAATATCCGGACGGAATTCCGACCATGGTCGCCGAATGGGCGGCTGGCGACTGTGCAGTAACAGAGGAATTCTTCTGTCCCGCAAACGACGCCGTCGTCATCAGGATCGTCCGGGTCAAGGCCGGCACGACCGGCGCCAGGGCGGTTTCTCTGACTCACCTGCTGTATCCCAATCTCATGTATTTCGATGAATACGATGTCGACAGGGTGCATGGAACTCTGACAGCATCCGGATACAAGACCCTCCGTCTCTTTGCCTCGAAAGTAACGAGCACGGGAGACAGACATCTTGCGATTTTGGTGGGGGACCTGCGCCCGGGCGAGGAACAATCTGTCACATTCTATCTCTCGCTCGATACACCTCGCGCGTTGCTTGAACGCAAGGGATTGGCAAAGATGACCGAGGAATCGCGCAAAGCGTGGGAAGGTGTTGCGACCGTGGAGACGGGCGACGAAGGGCTGGACCATTTGTTCAGAGTCTCAGCAGCCGGTATGCGTGCGGCGGTGGCACGCTCGGGAAAAATGGACGGCAGCATCTGGCAGTATAATCTCGAATGGGTGCGCGATCAGAGTATGGTTGCCGCTGGTGCGGCAATGGCGGGACTGACGGATGTCTCAGAGTCGTTACTGAACAGAATGCTCGAGAGATCCGTGGATGACGATGGCAAGACGGTGGACGCAAGTCGTCACCGGCCGCCTGAAACGATGGAACTTGATCAAAACGGAGAATTACTCTATGCGCTTTCGACGTACTGGACGTGGACCGGAAAGGATCATCTGCTCAGAAAACATTGGAAAAAAATCGCGCGTGTAGCCAAATATGTTCTCAACCCAACTTTCCGGGATCCGCAAAGCGGCCTCCTGAGGAACAGCCGGGAGTATTGGGAGCGTGACGGGAGTTTTGGCGTGAAGGAAGGATATGAGAACGCCTACCAATTCTGGAATATTGTTGGTCTTGAGAAAGCAGCTCGAATGGCCGCTTTCATGAAAGAGCCCGCCTTGCAACGCAAATGGCTCCAGGCATCCCGGCAAATGCGGGAGTCCTACCTGAACCATCCGACGCACTCCCTTGTCGACGGAGGACGCTTCATTAAACGAAGATTGGTGAACGGCGACGTGCAATGGACATTTGAACCGCCAAACCGCGCCTCCATGCCCCCGGGAATGCCTCTCAATGTTGAGACCACATCGTGGTGTGATCCCGATACATCCAGTGCACTGCCTATAGCGTTCGAGGTAGCCGATCCTCGAAGTGATCTCTCCGCCAAAACGCTGGAATCCCTTGAGCAGCTATGGAATCAGCGGTGGAGCCACGGAGGATACGGTCGGTACCATGTCACATCGGAGCCCGATTCCCCGGGCCCCTGGCCTTTCGCCAGTATGTTTGTCGCACGGGCCTATTTTGAGGCGGGGAACGACGAAAAGGTTTGGCGCGTGCTTCGCTGGCTTCAGGGCTTGCAGGGAGGAAAGGCCGGAGCCTGGCTTGAGTTCTACGGTGAGCGCCCAACACCGCCGCTTCCGCCTGTCGGCATCGTGGTGTGGACCTGGGCGGAAATTTGCATGTTTTTCATACATCACCTTCTGGGCGTGCGCCCTGAACCGGATGCTCTCGTCCTCAGGCCGAGGCTGTTGAACGGATTGACATCGATGAATGCGCAGGTCAGGGTCCGCGGTGTGCGTGTGAATCTTAACGTGAGGAGCGTTCCCGAAGGCGGTTACGCGATGGTGAATGGGTCGAGGATGGCGCTCTCAAACGGGGCCCTCCGGCTTCCGCTTCCTCGACGTGACATGAGCGTGGAATTCTCACTTTCATGACAACTGAACGGTTTTTCGATTACAAGACGCTTGAGGATATCAGGGCCGCATCGCGCGAACTGGACGTGGACGTTTCGTTTGAAGACCAGCTGGATGCGGTCTTTCGGCCGGTAAAGATCGCGGATAGGACAATCGGAAACTCCATGGGAATTCATCCGATGGAGGGTTGTGATGGAACGCTCGACGGAAGACCCGGAGAGCTGACGGTGAGGCGATGGAGGCGGTTCGGAGAGGGGGGTGCAAAGTTGATTTGGGGAGAAGCCACGGCCGTTGTTCCCGAGGGACTGGCGAATCCTCGACAACTCCTTATTAATGAGGAGAATATGAAATCCCTGGCGGATCTTGTCCGCGAAACGCGGATAGCCCACAGGACTCGCTTCGGTTCCGACGGGGATCTTCTGGTAGGGCTGCAGCTCACGCACTCCGGAAGGTACAGCTACCGGAAACCCTTAATCGCGTACCATCATCCTCAGGTGGATCAGGCCACGTATCTGGACAAGGCGAACGGGATTCGGATTCCGCAGGACTATCCAGTTCTGAGCGATGACGATCTTGAGCGGCTTGAAGACGCCTACGTAAAGGCTGCACGGAGGGCATTTGCCGTCGGCTTTGACTTTATCGATGTCAAGCAGTGTCACACGTATCTCCTCAACGAATTGCTGGGTGCGCGGACACGCCGGGGGAAATACGGCGGTGACTTCGAAGGCCGGACGAGGTTCATTAGAAATACCCTTGGGAAAATACGCTCCGATCTCGGCAATTCGGCGCTGATTGCTTCCCGACTTAACGTGTTCGATGGTGTGCCTTTTCGAAAAGATCCCGTTACAGGCGTTGGCGTGCCGGTACCGTATGAGATTCCCTACCGGTACAGTTTCGGTATCCGACGCGAGAACCCGCTCATGGAAGATCTCAAGGAGCCGATCGAGCTCATCCGGCTCATGCGGTGCTATGGTGTTTCGATGGTGAATGTTTCCATGGGTAGTCCTTACTACAATATGCATTACGGGAGGCCGTTTGAACGCTCGCCCGACGATGGGTATTTCACTCCCGAACACCCGCTTGTCGGTGTGGCCCGGCATTTTCGTGTCGCAGGCGCCATCCAGCAGACGTTCCCAGATCTTGTCGTTGTCGGTACGGGATACAGTTGGCTGCGCCAGTTTCTGTTGAACGCAGGTGAATGGAATCTTAGGAACAAGCGGGTCACTATTGTCGCCACCGGTCGCGGCGCAATTGCCTATCCTGACTATGCATCCGATGCGGTACGTGATGGGGCGTTGAAACACTCACGCGTGTGCCTTGCCATCAGTTATTGTACAAACCTCATGCGGGCTAAAAACAATGAACTGGGTCAATATCCTGCCGGCTGCGTCCCACGGGATGAAATCTATACAGCCGTCTACAAAGAATTGCTGGCCAGTCGCGCAAAACCACGTCCGGTCCACGCCAAACCCTGATCCGATCCTCACAGCACTCACAAGAGCATGGCAAAGAAAAAAGTCCGAATTGCGCAAGTTGGGATCACAAGTCACGGGGAGACAATCCTGAATGCAACACTGCATTCCGATACTCTCGAGCTTGTCAGCCTGTACGACTTGAGAAACGAAGACAGCCGGAAAGCGGCCGACCGGCTGGGCATAAAGCAGGCTTCGTCTTATGATGAGATCGTTGGAGATCCTTCCGTCGACGCGGTGGCTCTTGTAACGCCAAATCACCTTCATGCTTCACAAATCATGCTTGCACTTGATGCGGGGAAGCATGTTTTTGTGGAAAAGCCCATTACGAGGACGGTCGCAGAGGCAAGATCGGTCATTGCAAAGGCGAAAGAAAGCAATCATGTTTTGATGGTTGGACACAACACACGCCGGCGGGCGATTTTCCGGCGGGCCAAGGCAATCCTTCAAAAGGAGAAACTGGGCATTATCGTCGGAGTTGAAATGAACGTGTCGCGACCGGTGGGAATTCTGGAAGGATTACCCGCGTGGAAAGCTGATCCCCAGGCGGCAACGCTAGTGCCCATGACGCAGCTGGGAATCCATTTTGTCGATGCGGTGCACTATCTTCTCGGTCCGGTTCGGAAAGTGGCATGTCTGGCAAATCACGCGGCCATGCCAGGGGGGGCCCTCGATGCAGCTTCAGCAATCCTGGGGCTGGAGTCGGGCATTCCGGCAACTCTCTCCTGCTACTACGTAACGCCTGATGTGTACCTGTTCCGGATTTACGGAACGAAGGGAATCTTGAATTGTTCGGTGAATGGCTATGTGTTGCAGGTCCTGAACGGAGGAAGGCTCGCGACGGAGGCGGAGGAGGACTTCAGTCAGGAGGGCTTCGCAAGCTATCAGGAGGAGATGGTTGAGTTTGGTGAGTGCGTGTTGAACGGTAAGGAGCCGGAAACGGGCGGAGAAGGTGGAATGGTTGCACTTGCAGTGGTGGAGGCGATGACGGAATCTATTAGAACCGGTCGTGTGATTGACGTAAAGGAGATCCTTGGACAATGAATAATGCCTCTCGCAGGGAGTTTCTGAGCCGAACAGGTCTTGCCGTTGCAGGTCTCTCCTTCGGTGCTCTCAAGGGAATTGCGTCTCCGCAAGGGAGAGAATCGGCATCCGGCCTGTTGTTTGATGAAGTCGATAAAGCCCGGATGAGGGAGACCATCAAACATCCGCGGTTTGCGCCGTTTTGGAAGTCCGTTCTCGAGGCCGATCTGAAAGCCGATGCACGGTTTCTGAGATCCGAGCTGAAAACGACAAGCCACGTCTACGACATGCTGTCAGCAAGGAAAATCCTGGAAAGGACGTCGTTTGGCTTTGCGCTTTCAGGCGATCGCAATCAGTTTGCGGTGGCAAAACTGGCGATGGAAAAAATTCTAGAATATCCCAAGTGGGATTATTTCTTCGAAGGCGGGGAGCACACAATAGGACTTCAGAGAGCGCCTGAAGCGACCATCGCCATGGCATTTGCTCTCGATTGGATGGGCGATCTGCTCTCGCCGGATATGAAACGCGAGGTGGAGAAGCAAATAGCCGAAAAAGGCGCGCCCGCGTGTTACCGGACGCTGTGGGGAATGCTGCACCCCGACCGCGTCCGCGGCTGGACGATTGATCCCAACAGTGACTATCGGTTCCGCCATACATTGGATCTCCGCCGCTGGCCCATTATTCTGAATTCCACAAATCTGAAGGTCATTCCAATCGCCGGTCTCGGCATCGCAGGGTCACTTCTCGCGGGAAAGCATCCTCAGGCAGAGCGATGGACCGACCTTGCTATCCAAAGCGCCCGGGCGTTCGCCCCAATGTTCGGTCGGGACGGAAGCTACGAAGAGGGCGTGAGTTACTGGGGGTACACCGTTCTTCATCTTGCCCTCCTGGCCGAGGTGCTTAAAAGGCGACAAGGCATAGACCTGAGCTCGCTGATCAACTTTCCGGGTACAGTTCGTTACGGACTCAATATGTCCATGCCGACGCACGGGAAGCCGGGAGACTGTGTGAATTTTGGGGATGCGAGTGTGGTGGGCGATGCGTCCGTGGCATCGTGGGTTGCGCGACATTTTCGTGATCCCATTGCGCAGTACGTGGCTTTGGAAATCGGCGAGGTCAGCAGCCATTATGCCGTTGTATGGTTTGATCCCTCAGTCAAAGCACAAGAGCCCGGTCCGGATCTCCATGATTCAAGATTCTCCATTGATTGGGCGGTTTCGAGGACGGGGTACGATCTCGCAAGCACGGTCGTGGCGATGAGGAGCGGTTTGCCGGCAAATCATGAACATGCGGACCGGAACAGCGTGGTCATGAAGTCTCGCGGAGAGCGGCTCCTGCACGATCCATTCAAAGCTTCGTATTCCTACAC
>JACQPU010000199.1 GCA_016207365.1 Ignavibacteriales bacterium
CGGTAGCTTAAACTATACAACGCCCTTAGACCGCCTGCGCCTTGTTACCGAAACCCTGAAGTAGTACACTGCCCGCAGGCGCTTTTCATCAGACGAAGCCGTTTTTTGGCGTAGTCTGATTTTGGCGTAGTCGGGAAGTCAGACGTTGGGAATCAGACTCGTCATCCCACTCCCCAATCTCTATCTGTGCTTATGCAAGAAATCCAAACGATCCTGTACACTCTCAATCGGTACAAGGAGCTTGTCCTTTCCGAACACGGCTTCTTCCTGGCTATCGAACACGAGCTCATATTCCTTGCTCATGATAATGGCCTCCTCGGGGCACACCTCCTCGCAAAAGCCGCAGAAGATACACCGCACCATGTTGATCTCGAATTTTTCCGGATATCGTTCTTTCTCGAGCGGCGTTTCCGACGCTTGCACTTCAATCGCAAGAGCGGGACAGACTCGGGAACATAGTCCGCACGCAACACATCGTTCAATCCCGTTCTCCTCAACGAGTACAGGTCTTCCACGGAATGACGCTGGGGGGTTGAAGCGCTCTTCCGGGTACTGTGCCGTAATTTTCGGACGGAATAAGGACCAAAATGTCAACCTCAACCCTTTGAGAATCTCCGGAATATACATCCTCTGCCAGAGATTCAGATCCTTCCCGCGAAGCATCTTTCCATTCCGAGACATTATGAGGCCCAGTGCATAATTGCAATAATACTCGCAGTCACTACGAGATTTGCCAGTGCGATCGGAAGCATGACCTTCCATCCGAGATTCATCAGCTGATCATAGCGAACCCTGGGAAGCGTCCAGCGAATGAGGATAATAAAAAACATCACTGCCCCGACTTTTGCGCAAAACGTCAAGACCTCCGCAAGCGCCAACATGTTTCCTGTAAGCCTGAGCTGATCCGTCCACGGAAACGCATATCCGCCAAGGAAGAGCGTTGCAATAATTGCGCTCGCAACGATCATGTTCACATACTCGGAAAGCATGAATAATCCGAACTTCAGACCGGAGTATTCCGTATGATACCCACCGACAAGTTCGGGTTCCGCTTCAGGAAGGTCGAACGGAAGCCTGTTGGTCTCCGCAAAAGCCGCAACAACAAAGGTGACAAATGCAACAGGTTGGAGAAACACATTCCAGGCAGGAATTCCAGCCCAGACAGTGGCCGCCTGCGTCTGGACAATCTCACTGAGACGCAATGAACCGGAAATCAGCAGCACCCCAATAATCGACACGCCCATGGATAGCTCATAGCTGATGAGCTGCGCTGACGATCGAAGTCCTCCCAGAAGCGAGTATTTGCTATTCGACGACCATCCGGCGAGTGTAATCCCATAGACGCCCATCGATGTCAGCGCGAGGATGTAGAGAATGCCGATGTTTACATCCGCTATCATGAGTTTGACCTCACGCCCGAACACCTCGATGGAGCTTCCGATCGGAATCACCGCAAATGTGCTCATCGCAACGCCGATGGAAATCATCGGTGCAAGGTCGTGGATCGATTTGTTGGCGCTCTTGGGAACGATATCCTCTTTCATAAGGAGTTTCACGACGTCGGCAACCGCCTGGAGAATGCCTTTGGGACCGACACGGTTCGGTCCGATCCGATTCTGGACAAAGGCGCTCACACGCCGCTCGGTATACACCGTCAAAATAACCAGTGTCAGCAACGTGATCAGCGTCAGGACAACTTTCGCACCGGCCTCCAAAGCGATCTCAATCATGGCTCAGACTCGTTCGGCAACACGTTGATGAACCGCGAGTTGCGCACCTCTGGTTCCGATGGCAATATAGCGAAACCCCCTGAACTGGGAGATTTTTTCTCCGATCTCAGCAAACACGGCCTCCGCGGTATTGAATTTCCACTTGGCACCCATGGCAGATGCAACCGATTGAACAATGCGCCATGACGGTCGGCAATCCCGGCGCGGCCCTTTTTCCCATCTGTCATTATGCGAAGCGAATTTATCCCATCGGCTCATCGCAAATCCATCCATCGCCCTGTCTTGCTCCGCGGAAGCGACTGCGGGACGAATCCTCTGCACGCGATTCTCACAATTTACAAATGTGCCGTGCTTTTCAGCATATGTCGAGGCAGGAAACGCAATGTCCGCCATATCGGTCGTTTCGTTCTGTAGTGAAGAATGGACAATGAGCAGATCCAGTTTGGCCAGCACCTCTTTCCACTCAGGATTCGCTGCCAAATCGTCCTCCAGAGCATACAAAGCCTTAAGGCTGCCGTCTCGAATGCCTTTAAGCACCGCGCCCGTATCTGAACCGATGCCCAACGCCCGGACTCCTGTGGCATTCGGCGTCTTATCCGCGCGAATCAAAAATCCATCATCAACGCCGGAACCATGTTCCATAAATGCCACGGTTTTCGTGCCAATAACGTCTCTCATCAACTTGAGGAAAGCATAATTGTCCTCGTTTGTTGCGTACGCTGAAGCCAGACCGGCAATTTCGCTTTTCTTGAAGGCCTTGAGCTCGGAAGCAGCCGCGGCAACTGCTTCATCCCACCCTGTTGTCACTGGTCTGTTGTCTTTCCGAATGAACGGCTGTGCAAGGCGCGCTGAGCTGTTGACGAACTTGAAGGTCCCCAGGCGGCCTTCATCACACATCCAGTACGAATTCACATCGTCGTTCTGGCGCGGGGTCAGTCGCAGAATTTCGTTATTTCGTACCCAAATGTTCGTATTGCATCCTCTCGCGCAGCCTACACAAACGCTTTCTGTTGACGACATTTCCCAGACACGCGCCCTGAAACGGAAATCCGTGCTCGTTAATGCACCAACAGGGCAAAGTTCAATTACATTCATCGAATACGGGCTGTCAAATTGGGTGTCCGGAAACGTTGTCAGTACTACGTGGTCGCCGCGTTGCGTGAATGTCAGGACCGGCTGTCGGGCGATTTCATCGGCAAACCGGACGCAACGCGAACACATGATGCACCGTTCAACATCCAGAATAACCCGCGGTCCAAGAGGATATCGCTTTGGTTTATGAACCTTGTCTTCCTCAAATCGACTCGCACCGATACTGTATTTGTATGCATAATCCTGCAACTTGCACTCGCCCGCCTCATCACAAATAGGGCAATCGAGCGGATGATTGATCAACAGGAACTCCATGACCGCATGTTGCGCATGGAGAATGCGCTCGCTGTTTGTGCGAACCACCATGCCGTCCGCCACTTGCGTTGCGCAGGCAATTGCCAATTTCGGCATTTTCTCGATCTCCACGAGGCACATTCGGCAATTTCCTGCCACGGAGAGCTTCGGATGATAGCAAAAATGGGGGATTTCGATCCCCTGCTGAGCCGCTGCCTGGATGACCGTCAACTGAGGGTCAACATCGAATTTTCTGCCGTCGATCGTGATCGTCGCCATACCGTTCGTAGTTCTACCGGAATTTTTCAGAATAGGTCTGCAGGGCCTCCCGCAGAATAACGAGCGACCTTTCCAAAGCCTCACCGTTCAGCATGAACGCAAGCCGGACTTCGTTTAATCCTTTCCCGGGTGTTGCGTAGAATCCCTGCGCCGGCGCCAGGAGGACCGTCTCGTTTTGATGTTGATACTCTTCGATAAGCCACCGCGCAAAGTGGTCCGAGTCTTTCACGGGCAGTCCAATGACAATGTAGAAGGCCCCTTCGGGCTTATAATACGTCACTCCCTCGATCTCCGCCAGCTTGTCATACACAAGGTCCCTTCTTCGCCTGAACTCCGCTGCAATTGGTCCGGTAAACTGCTTTGGAGAGCTGAGAAGAGGCACAAGGGCGTGCTGCTCCACAGTAGCCACAGACAGTCGTGCCATTCCAAACTTGAACGCTGTTTGAACAATTTCTGCATTGTGGCTCACAAGAGCTCCGATCCTTGCCCCGCAAACATTAAAGCGTTTCGACGTACTATCCAGTAAAATAGCCTGATCCGCCACTTCCGGGAAGCTCATAATGCTGTGGGCCGTGCCCTCATACGTGAATTCTCTATACACCTCATCGGAAAGCAGGAATAAACCATGTTGCCGCGCAAGGGATACGAGTGTGCCAACTTCTTCGCGTGAATATACCGTACCGGTCGGATTGCTCGGATTGCAGAAGAGGAATCCACGCGTGCGCTTCGTAATAAACCGCTCGATTGCTCCGGCAGAGGGGAGATGAAATCCACTCGCAATGTCCAGCGGAACGGGACGGAGCACAACGTTTGCAATGGTCGCAAAGCCGTTGTAATTCGTGTAGAATGGCTCAAATACAATCAGCTCATCACCCGCGTCGCACACGGCGCACATGGCAAAAATAATTGCCTCGGATCCACCCGCCGTTACTATGATTTCCTTTTGATCAACGGCAATGCCACAATGCGTTAGGTACTTTTGCCATGCCTCCAACGCTTCCGGAATTCCGTTGGAAGGAGCATAGGAAAGAGTCTTTTGATTAAGCGCACGTATTGTTTCGAACACAACCGGCGGTGTCGGCAGATCCGGCTGACCGATATTTAAATGATAGACCCTGATACCCTTTCTCTTACGCTCCTCGGCAATTGCGGCCAGTTTGCGCAAAGGAGATGCCTGCATCTCGCCTGCACGGTGCGACAGACGAAGTGCCGGCGGCTCGGATCTACCCGACCGAACCGGCTTGGCTTCAACAACCGATTCAGGAGCCATGGTTTTTTTCCTTTTTTGCCGCGAGAGCGATTGATTGCTGGCCCGATTTCTTGACGGCAGCAGGGAGGAACAGTACGCGAGCAAAGTTATCCTCCCGAAACACGCCTGCGGCCAATCGTTGCAGGTCGTCCGATGTTACGCGGTCTATTTCCTGCAGAATAGTATCCAGGGGACTGTATTCCTGAAAGTACAGCTCCGAAGTGCCCAGACGCATCATCCGGCTCGGGATGTTTTCCAGGCTCAGCATCATGCTCCCCTTCAATTGTTCTTTCGTGCGGGCAAGCTCCGCCTGTGAAACCGGCGTCGTTGTCAGCTTTCTTAATTCCTTCAAAACAAGGTCCTGGCATGCATCCACGTGGGTCTTGTCCGTTCCCACGTAAATGCCGAACGATCCCGTATCACTCAGAAGACTCGCAAAGCTGTACACGCTGTAGGCAAATCCATAGCGCTCACGGATGTTCTGAAACAGTCTGGAACTCATTCCGTCACCGAGCAGAGTGTTCAGAACGAGAAGCGGATACCGCTGTTTGCTTTTGATACTGAACGTCGTTGTCCCGAGAGCGAGGTGCGCCTGCTGAATCGGTTTTTCGATTTCGACTCGTTCCACACGCCTTCCGTTCGGCCTTCGTCTTCCACCGACAACAGCTCCGTTTCCGCGGGTTCCCGAAAAGAACCGCTCTGTTAACTCAACGATCTCTTCGTGCTTCACGTTTCCTGCCGCCGCGATGACGATACGGGACGGGAGGTAGAACCGGTTGCGGTGCCTGAGAAGATCAGTCTTCCGAAAACGCCGTAAGTTCCCCTCGACGCCGATGACCGGGAATCCCATCGGGTGCGATCCGTATAACGCTTTCTCCAGATAATCATGGATAATATCGTCGGGGTCGTCCTCGGCATTCCTCAGCTCTTCAATGACAACTCCCTTCTCTTTTTCGAGCTCCTTCTCCGGAAACAGAGCGTGAAGCGTCAGATCTGAAAGCACATCAAGAGCAAGCCGCGTATGATTATCCAGCACCCGGGCATAGAAACAGGTGTGCTCCTTGCTCGTGAACGCGTTCATGTACCCGCCGACGGATTCAATGCTCCGGGAAACCTCCCGCATCGTTCGGCGGGAAGTACCCTTGAACACCATGTGCTCAATAAAATGTGTGATCCCGTTTGTCCCGGGCGATTCGTCCCGCGAGCCGACGTCAACCCAGACGCCGATTGAAACAGACCGGATATGCGGGATGTGTTCGGTAACGACCCTGAGACCGTTGGGAAGAGCGGTTTTTTGATACAACGGCTGGAGCTGCGGGGGGAGAGATTTGTGGTGTTGTGATCTGTTTTTCACAAGATTCTGCCGGTACTACATGAAAACCCATGAAACAACACTCAAAAGATACCGGATTTTCCCAGGAGAGTCAAGAAATCTGCCATCTGTTGATATGAGCTGCGAGCCGCGCCGCGGTTCTTAGGATTCCCCGCTTCGGCGTGCCTCAAGAAGAGACTTGATTCTTGTAACCACCAGGTCAATGGCAACAGCGTTTTCTACCCCGCGCGGAATAATCACATCCGCCCATCGCTTGCTTGGCTCCACGAATTCCAGATGCATTGGCTTCACCGTGGCCAGGTATTGCACCATGACGGATTCCACCGAACGGTCACGTTCCCGAAGATCCCGCTTTAATCTCCGCAGGAGTCTTTCATCTGCGTCCGTATCAATGTACATGCGGATATCCATCAGATCCCTGAGATCACGCGAGACAAAAATAAGTATCCCTTCAACAATGACCACGTCTGTTGGATTTACGCGCTGCGTTTTGGTCGTGCGTCGGTACGTTGCAAAATCATAAACGGGAATCTCAACTGCCTTTCCTGCCCGAAGCTCACGCAAATGCCCGACAAGAAGCGATGTTTCCAAAGAATCCGGATGATCAAAATTCATCAAAGAGACATTCCCTTGCGCGTCCGGCGGGCAATCATGGTAATACGCATCGTGTGGAATAACGCTTACACGCGTCGAATCGAGTGACTCGAGAATCCGTGTTGTCACCGTTGTCTTTCCCGCTCCGCTTCCGCCCGCGATTCCGATAATAAGGCTGTTCATCAATGACACCGTGGGATCTGGTTTTCCCAATATAACCGAAAGTCGTACCCCAGACAAATTCACGGACAGATCTCTCCTTGAAAAAGAGGGCATTATTTGCGACTTTCGTAACGATGAACATCCCCGATGTTGTCCTTTTCGCGTCATTCGCCGCCTGCGCGTTCTACGTTCTCACTATCCTTGCTCTTCTCCGCGGTCTGAAGCGCTCTGCACCTGGAACGTGGACCGACGCGAAGCCCTTCGTATCGGTCATCGTCGCCGCACGCAATGAAGAGGAGAATATCGGAAGACTTCTGAAGAGCCTTACAAACCAGTCCTACGATTCCTACGAAGTTATTATTGTGGACGACCGGTCGGAGGACAAAACGACGGAGATCGTTCTGTCCTACGCATCACTTCACAAGAACGTCAGACTTTTGAGGGTCTCCCATGTGGGGGACATGCCCCCCAAGAAAAATGCTCTGGAGGCGGGAATCCACGAGAGCAAAAGCGAGATCTTGCTCTTCACGGACGCCGACTGTGTGCCTCCGGCCGAATGGGTGGCTGAGTTCGCCCGAGTTTTCACAGATGGCGTTGGCCTTGTCGCAGGATATTCTCCCTACGATATGACCCTTGTCCAGGGACATATCCAAACCGTGAGATCCCGTCTCGCGGCAGCTTTTCTTGCGTTTGAAGAACTCAAAACAGCTCTTTGGTCCGCCGGGTCAATAGGAATCGGGAAAGCCTGGCTTTGCACCGGGAGGAATCTTGCATACCGAAAATCAGTATGGCTGGAAGCGGGTGGATTTGAGTCCATCAAGCATTCTGTGAGCGGCGACGACGACTTGTTTCTTCAACACGTGCGGCGCACGACGAGTCGGGAAATCCGGTACCTGAGCACGCCCGCCGCAGTTGTGCCAACTCTCCCGCCACGATCCGTACGGTCTTTCATCGCTCAGCGTACACGGCATTTTTCCGCCGGACGTTATTTTCCGCTTTCGATGCAAGCATTCTTTACAGCCTTTCATCTCTCTAATTTTTCCCTCTACGCCGGGCTCGTAGCGTTTCTTGGAGGAGCATTTCCTGCCGGAATCATGTTGTTCGCTCTTAAGTCCGTTGCCGATATTCTTTTTGTAGGACTCGGCCGGCGCCGCCTGCGTATCGGAACAGTTGTGTCGTCTGTC
>JACQPU010000026.1 GCA_016207365.1 Ignavibacteriales bacterium
GGCTCTGCTTGCCCGAGCGTTGAAAATCCCCGCGGTCGTCGGGTTGCGCCAGCTTACCTCGGCCGTTCACAACGGTGACCTCATTTTGGTCGACGGATACAGCGGCATCGTCGTTGTGAACCCAACGGCAAAAACCAATGAAACTTACGAACACAAACGGGCACGGTACAAGGAATTTGAGGAACATCTGGCCGGACTCCGCGACCTTCCCGCGGAGACCCCTGATGGCCGCCGGGTCGAACTGAGGGCAAATGTTGAACTCACGGAAGAACTGGAGTTCATCAAGATCCAGGGCGCGGACGGGATTGGATTGTACCGCACGGAATCCCTTCTTCTCGGACGTGAGGTCTTTCCGACGGAGGAGGAGCAATATCGCGAATACCGCACCCTCGTCGACGCAATGTACCCGAAGCCGGTGGTGATCCGGACGTTCGACATCGGTGGTGACAAGTTCATGAGTTCACAAGCCGTGCGGGAGAACAATCCGTTCCTCGGCTGGCGCGGCATTCGCGTGATGCTGGATCGACCCGAGATCTTCCTGGAGCAGCTCCGGGCCATCCTGCGCGCAAGCGATCGGCGGAACGTGAGCATCATGTTTCCGATGATCAGTAACATCAAGGAACTGCGAAGGGCAAAACAGTTTCTTGCAGATGCCAAGGAACAGTTGCGCGCACGCGGCATACCGTTCGACGATAAACTCCGCGTCGGAACCATGATCGAAGTGCCCGCTGCTGCCGTGATTGTCGAGGATCTTGCCCGCGAGGTCGATTTTATCAGCATCGGCACGAACGACCTGATTCAATATCTTCTCGCCGTGGATCGCGGCAACGACATCGTCTCCGCTCTCTACCAGGAATTCCATCCGGCGGTGGTCCGGTTCCTTCGACGGATCATAGAACGGGGCAAGGAAAGCAAGGTGCACGTGGCTATGTGCGGGGAAATGGCCGGTGATCCCTTTGCCACGATTCTTCTCCTTGGTCTCGGGTTGGACGAGTTCAGCGTGGTTCCCAACATACTTCCGGAGATCAAGAAGATTATCCGTTCTGTAAAGTACCGCGACGCGAAAAAAATCGCGAAAAAGGCGGTGTCGTTGGTAACAGAAGATGAGTTGAAGAGTTATCTTGGAGACGTGATGCAGCAGTATTCGCCGGATATACCGCTTGAATAGAAAAACGGAAGTAAGAAGCAAGACGTAAGAAGTGAGAAAGTGGCTCTTGGGTAGTGTCTCGTTTCAATTCGACAAATCCTTGAACCTTGAACCATAAACTACCATGCCCAACCTTAGCTCCGACCTCGCCCGGTTAGATCCAACCGGGATGTACAACTGGATCAAAGATTTTCCACGACAGATTGAAAACGCTGTGGCAATTGGCGAAAAGTCCGGCGTGAAGATGAATCCCCGCGGAATCGAGCACATAGTACTCACCGGTCTCGGAGGATCTGCAATCGGAGGTGACTTGCTCCGTTCGTATCTCTCCAATGAGCTGGCCATCCCGTTTCTGATCAACCGGCACTATTTGCTTCCGAAATTTGTTTCGAAGAAGACGCTGGTTATCGTTTCCAGTTACTCCGGAAATACCGAAGAGACGATCTCGGCTTACAAGGATGCGGTGAAGCGCAAGGCGCGGGTACTGTGCATCACAACCGGCGGCACCATCGGATCCACCGCGCGGAAACTGAAACAACCAATGATTTCCATTCCGGGCGGCTTGTCTCCCCGGGCAGCCCTGGGCTACTCGTTCTTCCCGCTTCTTGCTGTCCTTGCGAAAAACGGATTCGTCAAATCGAAAACCCGCGAAATTCGTGAAGCCATCCGCGTACTCGATGAGAACAACCGGACATACAGCGATCCCGATTCACAGGAGAACGCGCCGCTGAATCTTGCACGGCAATGGAAAGGCAAGCTCCCGGTTGTTTACAGTCCGACGGATTATCTCGATGCAGTAAATGTGCGCTGGCGTGGACAAATCGCCGAAAACGCCAAGCAGCTGTGTTTCGGCCACGTACTTCCTGAAATGAACCATAACGAACTCGTCGGCTGGAATGTGCTGACGGAGCTGATGAAGCAGATGGAGGTTGTGTTCCTGCGCGACCGCGGTACGCATCCGAGAGTGGCCGTGCGCGAAGAACTGACAAAGCAGATCACCGGAAAATACGCGGCCCATGTTACCGAGGTGTGGAGCTCCGGTACGTCGCCGCTCGCTCGCATGTTCTCCCTCATCCAGTTTGGAGACTGGGTGAGCTACTATCTGGCCATCCTGAACGACCAGGATCCCACGCCGGTGAAAGTGATCGACTACCTGAAAGGCGAACTGGCAAAGGTGTAACCCGCCTATGAAGCATCTTGCGCTCGGTTTCGTTGTTCTGATTGCCGCGACGGATGCCGCAGAGGCCCAGTTCTACTATTTCGGCCGCAACAAGGTGCAGTATACGGAATTCCGCTGGCAGGTCCTCAAAACCGATCACTTCGATATTTACTTTTATCCCGAAATGCGCGAGCTGGCGGAACGCGGCGCCGCATTTGCCGAGCAGGCGTACAAGGATCTTGAACAGAAATTCAACCACTCGATCCCCAATCGCATCCCGCTCATCTTTTATAGTTCCCACCTCCATTTTCAGCAGACCAACGTCACGCCCGGATTCATTCCGGAAGGCGTCGGCGGATTTTTCGAGTTTCTGAAAGGCCGTGTGGTCATTCCCTCCAACGGCTCGACGGAGCAGTTCGCTCATGTGATTCGCCATGAGCTCGTGCACGTGTTCACCATGAGCAAGATCAACAGGATCCTCCTCGATCACCGGCAGACGCAGGACAGGACGCCTCCCCTCTGGTTTACCGAGGGACTCGCCGAGTACTGGTCCACACAATGGGATACCCAGGCCGAAATGGTCCTCCGCGACGCGGTGCTCAGTAACTACATCGTGCCTCTTGCCTCCATGGACAGGATCTACGGAAGCTTCCTGATGTACAAAGAAGGCCAGCAAATCTGCGAGTTTATTGCCACACGGCATGGCGAAGAAAAACTTCTGCTCCTCTTTGAGAATTTCTGGAAGGCGCCGACCTTCAGCCAGGTTATGAAGGAAACAATAGGGAAAACCTATGAAGAGTTCGACGAAGAGTGGATGTACTATCTGAAGAAGCGCTATTACCCGGTGCTCGATGAGAGCGACCTTCCCAGCGGCGTTACTACAAGAATCGTCGATGATGGCTTCAATAACAAGCCCGTGTATTTTGCGCACCGCGGAAAACGTGAGCTCTATTATATCGGTAACTACACAGGGTACACGAATGTCTATCGCGTGAATCTTGATCAGAAAAAACCGGATCCCGAGGTCGTGATCGAAGGGGAAACGTCGGACGAATTTGAGGCGTTCCATCCGTTCCAGAGCAAGCTCGATATTTCGCGGGACGGCACACTGTCCTTTGTGACAAAGAGCGGCGAGAATGACGTCCTTCATCTCTACAACATCCCGAGAGAGGAACTCGCTGAAACAATCAGGTTCAAGAGTCTCGTGGTCCTCGGCTCGCCAAGTTGGTCGCCCGACGGAAAGAGGATCGTGTTCTCTTCGATTGACAAGACGGGAAACAACGACCTCTTTCTGTTTGAGGTCGCGTCCCGGAACCTTGTCAAGCTTACGAATGACTTTTACGATGACCGCGATCCCGCGTGGTCGCCGGATGGAACAACGATTGTCTTCAGTTCGGACAGAACGCCTTATGGTCAGAATGGCATTTATAATCTGTTCACGTTCGACCTTGCGACGCATTCCATCCGCTATCTCACGTTCGGCCCCGAGAACTACTATGCGCCTGCCTGGTCCAAGGATGGCCGTTGGCTTGCATTCACGTCGGACAAGGATGGCGCCCAGAATATTTGGATGATGGACATGCGGACGGACGAGGGACGGAGGACAATGCGAAAAGTGACGTCCTTTTCCACCGCGGCCTTCGATCCGGCCTGGGGTGAAAAGGAGGAGATGTATTTCGCTTCATTCGAAAATTTCAGCTTCCGGCTCAGGAGCATTGACGATGTCATTGAGAGGTACGATTCATCGAGCACGGTTCATCAGTTCGCTTTTCAGCATGAAGGTAAACATTGGACGGCGCCGAAGCTCGAGGGGGAGTCTGTGGTCGGGAAATTCGATTACAAGGGCGATTATCAGCTCGACATCGCACAGAGCCAGATTTCCGTCGATCCGGTCTTTGGCACCGCCGGTGGAGCCGCTCTGGCGATGAGTGACGTGCTGGGCAACGATCTCTATTATTTTCTCGTTTATAACACCGCCCAGGCGTCATCGGAGCTTCTGGAAAGCTTCAACATTGCGATGTCGCGAATTTCCCTCGGGAAAAGGACAAACTATGCATACGGGATCTTCCATTTTTCCGGAAATCGTTACGATCTGACAGATCCGGATATCTTTTATTATGAACGATCGTTCGGCGGGTACTTTGCCCTGAGTTACCCGTTGTCCAAATTCCGGCGGCTCGAAGGGAACGTCACGGTAAGCAATTCGGACAAAGACATCTACACCGGTGAGCTTCCGCGCAGGGCCCTCCTTGTCTCGAACGCCCTTTCGTTTGTGTGGGACAATTCCCTCTGGGGTCCCACAGGTCCGCTTGACGGTAACAGACTGAAACTCACGCTGGCTTACACCAGCGATATGCAGTTCTCGAACGTGAATTACTATACGATCATCGCGGACTACCGTACCTATCAGAGGATGGGGAATCGCGCTGCTTTTGCGTCCAGATTCAACGTGTGGTATAACGAGGGACGTGAAGCACGGAGGTTTTTCATGGGGGGAAGCTGGGATCTGCGCGGGTGGAAGCGGTGGTCGATCCGCGGACAGAAACTCTGGATCACCAGCCACGAGTTGCGATTCCCGTTTATCGATCAGCTCGGCATCAGGTTCCCGTTTGGGGGAATAACCTTTGGATCCATTCGCGGCGCGCTGTTTGCGGATTTTGGCGGGGCGTGGGACAGGAAGTACATCGATACCAAGGGAAGCGTCGGCACGGGAGTCCGAATGAATTTCGGGGGCGTTTTGGTGCTGAGGTACGACATCGGCAAAAGGATCGAGAAGAATCTCACAAAATTTCAAAAGGGGATCTTTCATCAGTTCTTTTTCGGGTGGGATTTCTGATGATCTCGCGTCGCAGCCTGGTAAACGTCGTGGTGTTCCTTTTGACGGTATTCGTGTTCACCGGATGTTCGGGGATCCGATTGAACCGATCGATTATCGCGCGTCAAGGGGACTGGGCCATGTTTGGTGGCGATCCGTCGCGCTCTAACACGGTCATGACTGGAGCACAGCCACCGTTCGAGGTTGTCTGGGAGTACAACGCTCAGGGTGGTCTGCGTGCAACGCCGCTCGTGCGGGACAGTATGATCATCGTAAGTACTCTTCATGGCGAGATTCAGGTTGTCAGTGTGCAAACCGGAAAACGGTTGGGTTACAGGGTTTTCGACGCGCCGGTTGTCGGAACGCCGGTGCTCGACGGCAGCAGAGTCCTCTTTGCACTTTCAGGTCGGGACAAGACGCTGATTGCACTTGATCTCTCCACCGGCGAGCGAGTGTGGGGAATTTCCGCCGGCCCCATTGAATCGTCATTGCTTCTGGTCGACCGGTTTCTCTATGCAACCACGCTCACGGGAGAGGCCCTGTGCGTAGACAAAACGACTGGCGATGAAGTTTGGAGATACGACTCGGCCGTGAAAGGCAAACGCGAAGCAATCCGTTCTTCACCCGCGACCGATGGAACGGTACTCTGCTTTGGCAGTGATGACCATTCGGTGTACGGACTCGATCGGTCGCGCGGGCACCTTCTCTGGAAGACCCCCACGGGTGCAAGCGTTTTTGCTTCTCCGCTGATGATCAATGGCATGGCGATTGTCGGAAATCTTGCCGGCGCGGTTCACGCTTTCGATGCGGCAACAGGACGGATTCGCTGGACCTATGAAACAGGCTCCAAGGTGTATTTGTCTGCGTCCGGATCACGTGAGACAGTGTTCGTTGGGAGCGCCGACGGTGTTCTCCATGCACTCGATCCCTCGACAGGAGAGCCTCGATGGAAATTCCGGACAGGGGGAATTATTGGCGCCACACCACTCGTTGCAGGGAACCTTGTGTACGTCGGCTCCATGAACAAACGGCTCCATGCACTCGATGTGGTGACTGGAAAAGAGCGATGGAACTATGAGGCAGAAGGACGGATAAGGGTTTCTCCGGTACTCTGGGGAGATTATCTGCTGGTGACGTCGGAAGACAAGTACATCACGGCGCTCAGGACTCTAGGACCATGAGAACGCGTGTCCTCGCTGTTGTCACGTTGTTTCCGTGCATACTCGTTGCACAGGAGCCGCGGCTTGCTCCGGGCGCCGGGCGGTTGACGGTGTTGAGTGAGCCTCCGGGTGCGGAGGTGTATCTGGACTCAGTGCACATTGGTGCAACACCGGTGCGCAGTGTGGAGGTTCGGGAAGGAAGCCACGACATCAGGGTGGCTTTTCCTTCGCTCTTGCAGTGGAACGCTCATCTCAGGACGGATTCTGTCCATATTCGTGAGGGGGAAGAAATCTCGGTGGAGTTTGAATTCGGAAGTGTCTTCAATGTCCATACCATGCCTTCCGGTGCCACGGTGTATTATCAGGACAGAATATTGGGGACAACACCGTTGTACCATCGGAGTTCTGAATCGCTTCGGAGTGCTTTGAGGATCCGGAAGGAGGGATACGAGGATCTCCTTGTCGAGCCTGCGGCGTCGGGGAAGATCTGGCGTTTGAAGTCTCCTGATCACTCCGGATTGCCCGAGGCGGATCTGATGGTGGAGAGCTCGGTGGAACGGGGCGGTACTCGGCTGGCGACGTACATCGCCGCCGGGAGTATGGTGGTTTCAGGCGTTGCGGCGGCATACTTTAAACAGCAAGCGGATTACCGGTTCAATCTCTACGCGTCAACCCGCAGCGATCGTCATCTTAATGCCACACGCCGGTATGATTCGTATTCAGGAGTCGCTCTCGTTTTCACAGAGGTCAGTTTTGCCGTCCTTGCATACCTTCTTTTGTCCGAATGATGCATTCCGTACCGTGAGAGAAGCCGTTCGCAGTCGGAATCATGGACCGAAACCACATTGAGCATCGGCTTCGGATTCGATGTTCTTGGCGGTCGCGTGAAGTACCTGGGCCTTGCGGACTTTGGTACCGGTCGTCCGGGAGTCATTGCGGGCTGGACGAACAGAACTGCATTTGACGCGGCAATGGATTTTCTTGTTGCGCCAAGTGGATCCATCGTGCTCGACGATGCCGTGACAATCTCGCACCAGATCTCTTTCATTGTTGAGTTCAACTGATCTCCCCGATTTCACGAATCTTTCCGATTCATTCAATTGCCTTGACTTTCTGTACCCCTCGGGCTATATTGTTCGGCCGGTGAGAGGCGGTTTGATCATCTGGCCTCCATCCGCCTCAGGCGGACCAACGTCGCCGGTGTTGTTGCACACCCCGGATTACCATGACCGAAGAAACCATCTTCCTGCGGAACGTCCCGATTTTTGCCGATCTTGATGATGTTGAACTCGAGAAGATCGCGAAACTCGGAAGTCGCAAGAAATACAAAAAAGGAAACATCATCGTCCTTGAGCAGGAAATGGGAGCCGCGCTCTTCGTCATCATCACGGGGAAGGTGAAAGTCGTGAGAATGGACGAGGAAGGACGGGAAGTGATCCTCTCGATTTTCGGACCGGGAGAGTTCTTTGGTGAGATGTCCTTGCTTGACGGGCTTGCGCGGTCGGCAACCGTGGTTGCCACGTTGAAGGCCGAGTTGTTCATGATCCACCGCAGAGAGTTTCTCGATTTGCTCAACGAGTATCCCGCCGTCGCAATTTCCTTGCTGGCAGAATTGACCATGCGTCTCAGAAGAGCTGACGCGCAGATCAAGAGCCTGTCGCTCAAGGATGCAGCCGGGCGTGTGGCCAACGTGCTGCTGCTTTTAGCCGATGATGTCGGGGTGTTCAAGAAGGGCAAAGTTGTGATCGAGGATCTTCCGCTTCAGCAGGATATGGCCAACATGGCCGGAACGTCGCGTGAAACTGTTTCGCGCATGATCCATCAGTTCATGGAAAAGGGCCATATCGGCGTCGAAGCGAACAAGCTGACAATCAACAACTACGAGGAATTTCGTAAAGCGTATCTGTGAGGAGGCCCGGACGGGCTGAATCCTCCCGCAAGGGTGCCGGGGCGGGTGAAGAATGGAATGATCGGGATGCAGAGAGACTCATGGCGAGGACTGAGGAGCTAGGGACAAACGAACCGGCACAGGGGGCGAATCTTCCGGTATCACCGGAAGACGGAAAAGCCGACCTTCATACCCACACCATATATTCCGACGGCGCGCTGCCACCGCATGAACTTGTGCAGAAGGCCGCGGCCGCGGGAATTTCCACACTTGCAATTACCGACCACGATCACGTCGGAGCGATCGACGAAGCGATTAAAGCAGGTCGTGATCTGAGCGTTATCGTGATTCCCGGCGTTGAGCTGAGTGTGACGCTCGACGGCAAAGACCTGCACATCCTCTCCTATTTTATCGATTTTACCAATCCGACGCTCCTGGAGTACCTTGCATTCTTCCGAACTGAACGGCTCAAGAGGGCCGAACGGATGGTGCACAAGCTGAACTCACTGAACGTTCCTCTGAAGCTGGACAGGGTTCTTGAACACGCAGGTATTGGAGCAGTGGGACGACCGCACATTGCAAGCGCGTTGATGGAAGAAGGACATGTGGGATCGTTTCACGAGGCATTCGACAGGTTCATCGGCATCGGCGGCCCGGCGTACGAAACAAAATTTCAAATGCATCCGCAGGAGGCCTTCCGTCTGATCACGTCATCCGGAGGTCTTTCCTTCCTTGCACACCCCGGGAGGTATCTTTCGGAACAGGAACTCCTGGAGCTCATCAAAATGGGTCTGGACGGAATTGAAGTGGTCCATCCCTCTCACTCCGACCAGCAACGCGAGTACTACCGCAGCATTGTACACCAGTATTTTCTCCTGGAAAGCGGCGGGTCGGATTTCCACGGCGGCCGAAAAAACGATGACCACGTGTTTGGCAGTGTAACTGTTCCGCTCCACGTTGTTGAAACCATGCGCAGCCGGCTCTTCTCCCAGTGACCACGAAAATCTCGGAACGTCCGGACCCGTCAACCATCCCACCCTTGCGGCATGCGAGAATCGCCATTGTTGTGAGCAGATTCCATGCAGCGATCACGGACAAGCTACTGTCCGGCGCAAAGGACTGTCTGAAGCAGCATGGGGCGGGTAAAATCGATGTGTCTGTGTTCCGATGTCCCGGTGCATTCGAGCTTCCACAGGTCGCAAACAAGCTGGCGACCGCCGGTGGCTGGGATGCGATCATTTGTCTCGGAGCTGTGATCCGGGGTGAAACTCCGCACTTTGAGTATGTTTCGTCCCAGGCTGCTGAGGGAATTCAGCAAGCGGCGTTGCGCCACGGGGTACCGGTAATTTTCGGCGTACTGACAACGGACAACGAGCTTCAGGCGCAGGAGCGTGCCGGCGGGAGGCTGGGAAACAAAGGATGGGATGCGGCAATCGCCGCGATGGAGATGATTTCGTTGTTCAACGCACTTCGGCGGAAGAGGCGACCACGGGCCCGGAAACCGTAAGCCATGGTTGCATGGAGAGCGATTGGAGCAGTATGTGTGGTTTCGGGCTTGGCGCATGGTCAGATGCCTGGCGTTTGGAAAAACCACACGGCCATGGAAAACGTCCGTGTTGTAGCTCGTGACGCCTCCACGATATGGGGAGGTACGGGAGGCGGAGTTTTCGCAATTGATGAATCCTCACGACAGATCCGGCAATACACCGTGGCGGATGGGCTGAGCACGAACAGCGTCAGTGGACTGGCGGTTATAAACGGGACAGTCTGGATCGGAGGATCGACCGGCTCTGTTGATCTCCTCCGTCAGGACGGAGCGTGGGAAAGGATCAGCAGTATCCGTGAAGCCCAGCGCGTGCAAAAATCGGTCCGCGTATTCTATGGGGCCGGTGATACGGTGCTGATTGGTACGGATTTTGGCGTAAGTGTGTACAGGATTTCAAGAAGGCAATTCGGCGATACGTATGCTTCCTTCGGTTTTCCCACCGTCACGGGTGTGAGCGATATCGTCGTGTGGAATAATGAGCTCTGGTTTGCCACGGACCGCGGTGTTGTACGAGCGGAACGGTTTGCCCCAAACCTTGCAGATCCTTCGGCGTGGCAGCGGTATGAGACTGTGGCTGGAGCTTTAGGATCGCCTGTCCGTGCGTTCGGCATTGTGCGTGATACGCTCGTAGCAGCGACCGCGGAAGGAACGGCCTATTTCGACGGCAGTGGCTTTCAGGTAATGCCGGGAATGACCGGGAGAGATGTCGCGGACATGACGGCGGTGGGAGATCAACTCTATGTGCTCTGGAATCAGTCGGGCGGATTTACGCTGGATGTGATCGCGGGTGTTCTTGGTTCCGTTCAAACGATTGGAAGTGTACCGTGGGGAACGGCGTCGGGCCTGACACGTGATGCTGGCGGAGGAATGCCCTGGGTCGCGACCACCTTTCAGGGAATGGCGAGGTGGACGGGAAGCGGATGGGAATATGTGGTGCCGAATGGTCCAAAGGCCAATCTCTTCACAGACCTTGCAGTCGATCGGTATGGCGTTCTGTGGAGTGCTTCGGGGATCAGCGGGTCCGGAAAAGGATTCTCCCGATACAATCCGGATCTTCCGGAGGGAAGCCGATGGAAAAACTATACTGTGATTGAAAACCCCATCATGGGGTCAAATGACTACTACAGCGTTGGGATCGGAACAGGGTCATCAGTGTGGGTAAGCTCGTGGGGAAGCGGTGTGGTTGAGGTCGCTGGCGACACGATTCGTCGAAGGCTTGATGCGGCTACAACGCCAGCGTTTTCGGGATCGGATGAAACAAATCCGGCTTATGTCGTGATAAATGGCGTTGCGGCGGATGCCGCAGGGGGGACATGGTTTGTCAACTGGGGAGCGCGGAACCGGAATTTTCTGGCCCGGCTTACAGGGGATACCTCTCTTTCGTACTTCACGCATCCGATAACCGGCCAGGGGTTTTTCACTGCACTGGTCATCGATAGAAACGGAACAAAATGGCTGGCAGGCGCGCTCCCGTTCCATCAGTCGCGCACGCTTTCGCTGTATTATTTCAACGAGAACCAGACAGTGAACGGAACGTCGATAACAGGCGGATGGGGAGTTATGACGGAAAGTGACGGACTTCCGGACAACATTGTGTTTTCACTTGCCGTTGATCGTACCGGTTCAGTCTGCGTTGGAACCCTGCACGGCTTGATGATTATTTCGGATCCGCTGTATCCGAAAGAAAGGCGTTTCTCATCATTCCCGCTGCGCGAACAGTCCGTTCAGGCCATTGCCGTGGACGCGTTGAACAACAAATGGGTGGGCACGAGGGAAGGCTTGTTTCTCATGAATCCCGATGCGACGCAGATCCTTCAGCACTACACGGTATCTTCCACAGCGGGGAAGCTCTTGGATGATGACATCAGGAGCCTTGCCATCGACGACAGGCGGGGGATTGTCTATATCGGAACGGAGCGGGGTCTTTCGAGTCTTTCGATTGCAGCGGTTGAGCCGAAGAGCGAGATGAAGGATCTGACGCTGGGACCGAACCCGTTCCTTCTTCCGTCATCGTCCGCGCTTGAAATCCGGGATCTCGTTGCAGAAAGCATGGTGAAAATCCTGCGTGTCGACGGATCGCTCGTGACCGAATTCAAGGCTCAGGGCGGAGGCCGGGCTTTTTGGGATGGGAAGGACAGGGAGGGGCACTACGTAGCCTCCGGAGTTTATTTTGTCGTCGCTCACGCGAACGATGGGGAAGAGGTGGCAACGGGGAAGGTTGCCGTTCTTAGAAAGTGACGTAGAATCATTCAGGCCGGAGCCATGCCTGTACGATGGGAGGGCGTGGAGTTTCCGCCTTGCGCCAATTCCAATATTCCCGTCAACCGTTCATTCTTCTCAGGGAGGAACAGCCTTGGAACAACAATACAAGGACGAAATCTTCACCAAGCGGGTTCGCGCAGGAAAGCGGACCTACTTCTTTGATGTGAAGTCCACGAAGTCGGAAAAGGACTTTTACATCACGATTACAGAAAGTAAGCGGGTTGGTGAAGAAGAGTACGAGAAGCACAAAATCTTTCTGTATAAGGAAGATTTCCAGAAGTTCCTGGATGCGCTCGATGAAACAGTAGAACATATTCAGAAGCAGCTTCTTCCGGGCGTCGCCGAGCCTGCCCCTCCGGCGGAAGCGGAAAAGCCATAGTCTCGTATCGGCGGGAGAAGATAATACCCCACCCCTGCTCCCCCATTTAGGGAGGGGAGTGTTTAGTGCAGGGGATTCGGTGGAGCGCTATCTTCATTATTCATTAATCCATTTGGCCCGGAAGCTTCGCAAAGGCGCAACTGAAGCTGAAGGTGTACTTTGGGAGCAAGTGAGAGGTCGCCGCCTCAATGGCTTGAAGTTTCGTCGGCAGCATCCGATCGGGAGCCATAAACGGGCTCATTCCGCTTCTTCCGATGTTGGGAGAAGGGAATAGAGGATGAGGGGGTTCCTCCTTGACTATCCGGCCGATTATCACTATATTTTTACCGCTTTTTCTCGAAAATGCCCCCATTTCTGCCATTCCGGGGGGAGGTTTCCGATGGGTCCTCGGGAAGGGGTGATGTTCTGTGAGCAGTTTGAGAATCAATATTTCCAAGTTGTCAGAGGGTCATCACCACTATTCCCTTTCGGCAGAAGCTTCCGAAATCGGACTCGATGAGAGATTTCAGAAGAGTGTGGCTGTCGAGGCGGATCTGGAAAAGACCAACCGCCAGATGTTGCTTCAGGCGGAAGCCCGGGCGGCAGGGGAGTTTGTCTGCGACCGGTGTCTTGATCAGTTCCGGATGGATGTGACTTCCCGTCACTCCATTGTTTATATCCAGGGTGCTGAGCCGCCGGACGATCTGGCAGAGTTCGAGGAGGTTCAGTATCTCCCCCTCGATTCCAACATGATCGATCTGGGCGAGGATGTGAGGCAGTTTTTGATTCTGTCGCTCCCTCTCAAGATGTTGTGCAGGGAAGACTGTGCCGGTTTGTGTCCGGTCTGTGGCACCAACCGGAATAAGAGCTCCTGCTCGTGTGCGATGGATGAGGGCGATCCGCGCTGGGCGGCGCTCAAGCGGTTCTTGGAGAACTAAAAAACGAACGAAAACGAAGAAGGCTCTCCCGCGTAGGGCTGGGCTTTCAAGCAGGAGAAAGGGTGCGCAATGCCGAATCCGAAACGACGCCATTCCAAATCACGAAGCCGAAAACGCCGTACTCACTATAAGGCTTCGGCGCCGAACACCGTCGAATGCCCGAATTGCCATGAGCAGAGGCTTTCCCACCGGGCATGTCCGAATTGCGGGTACTATAACGGCCGATCGATCATCATCCCCCGCGAATCCTAGATTCGTCTTTTCATGGAATTGTCGTCGTTAAAAATCGTGGTTGATGCCATGGGCGGGGATTTTGCCCCCGTCAACGAAGTGGCAGGTTCTGTTCAGGCGCTTCGCGAACACGACGGCATAGAGATCATCCTTGTGGGGCGGGAGGAACAGGTCCGTTCAGAGCTGGCGAGGCACGCCCCCGGCAACCTGCCGGTGTCCGTAGTCCATGCTCCGGACGTCGTCACGATGGAGGATTCCCCAACCGCCGCTCTTAAACAGAAAAGAAAATCCTCCCTCGCGATCGGAATGAATCTACACAAGGATGGGAAAGCCGACGCGTTTGTGAGTGCGGGCAACACCGGGGCGGTGCTCTCGGCTTCGACGCTCATACTGGGCCGGATCAAGGGTGTTAGCCGCCCCACCATTGGGGCTTTCTTCCCGTCCGAAGAAGGCGTATGCCTTCTTGTGGATGCGGGCACAAACGTGGATTGCCGGCCACAGCATCTGTACGAATTCGCTGTCATGGGTAGCATTTATGCAAACAGAATCTTTAAATATGAGGATCCTCCTGTCGGGCTCCTCAATATTGGCGAGGAAATGACAAAGGGAAACGAAGTTGTCAAGGAAGCCTATCAGTTGCTGAAGGCCGGTCCGTTGAATTTTCTCGGTAATGTCGAGGGACGGGACATTCTGCGCGGGAAAGTCCGTGTCGTGGTGTGTGATGGATTCGTGGGAAATGCGATTCTGAAATTTGGTGAAAGCGTTCCGTCGTTTCTGAAGGCCAAACTCCTGGCGTACGCAGAGAAGAGCGTTCTCCGAAAGGGAATCCTGGCGCTTATGCGCGGGTCGCTGCGATCTGTGTTCCGGGAAATGGACTACGAAGAATATGGCGGCGTCCCTGTCCTCGGCGTTAACGGCGTCTCGATCATCGGACACGGGAAATCGACACCGAAGGCCATCAAAAACATGATCCTCAAAGCCGTCGAAGTGGCACAAGCTAATCTCAACCAACACATTCAGGAAATGCTCGCAGGAACATCGGTAGATTCGAGCGTTTCGGTCCCCGCTCATCCCTAATCAAAGATGAACAAACGTCGAGCGACAATCACAGCAGTCGGTCACTACGTTCCGGAAAAGATTCTCTCGAATTTCGACCTGGAAAAAATGGTTGATACGAGCGACGAATGGATCCGGACACGGACGGGTATCGTCGAGCGCCGTATTCTCGAAAAAGGCGCGACGTCGGATCTGGCTGTACGAGCGTTTGAGAACCTGAAGGCACTGAGCGGCGTTAATCCTGCCGATATCGAGGTGATTATCGTCGCCACCGTAACCCCCGACATGTTCTTTCCCGCAACCGGATGCCTTGTGCAGGAGCGGATTGGCGCAAGAAAAGCGTGGGCGTTTGATGTATCAGCCGCCTGTTCCGGATTCCTCTATTCCATTGTGCTTGGCGCGCAACTCATTGAGAGCGGAACGTACTCGAAGGTCCTTGTCGTCGGAGCGGATAAAATGAGCAGTATTGTGGATTACACGGATCGCAACAACTGCATCTTGTTCGGCGACGCGGGGGCTGCGGTTCTCCTGGAACCAAGCGACGATCCGGGCTACGGCGTTCTTGACCATAAGCTTTATACTGATGGCTCCGGCGGCGACTACCTCTGCATGTTGGGCGGCGGGAGCTTAAACCCACCGACGTACGAAACCGTCGACAAGAAAATGCATTACCTTTATCAGGACGGGAAAGCCGTTTTCAAAGTGGCGGTGATCGGCATGGCCGATGTGTCTGCGGAGATCATGCTGCGGAACAATCTGAAAAGCGAGGACATCTCGTGGCTTGTTCCGCACCAGGCAAACCTCCGCATCATCGACGCAACGGCCGATCGCATGGGACTCGATCGTTCAAAGGTCATGATCAATATCGACAAGTACGGCAACACCACAGCTGCTACAATTCCCATGTGCCTCTCCGAATGGTGGCAATGCGGAAAGCTGAAACGCGGCCAGAATATCGTTCTCGCCAGCTTCGGGGCAGGTTACACCTGGGGTGCGGTACTCATCAAGTGGTCTCTTATGAATCCAGCGAAACCCTGACAACCGTGACCACCACTGCGTACATATTCCCGGGCCAGGGATCCCAGTACGTGGGTATGGGGAAAGACCTCTACGAACATAACGATGAGGCGCGGGCGATTTTCCGAAAAGCCGATGAACTTCTGGGGTTTGCGTTATCCACCGTGTGCTTTGAAGGGCCTGAAGAAGAGCTGAAACAAACGAAGAACACTCAGCCGGCAATTTTTGTTCACAGCATGGTCCTTGCATCGCTCATTGGCAAAGGACAGGCCGGAATGGCCGCAGGTCATTCGCTCGGCGAATATTCTGCTCTTGTTTATGCTGGGGCCCTGAGTTTCGAAGACGGCCTGCGTCTCGTGCGCTTGCGCGGGGAATTGATGCAGCAAGCCGGTATCGACGATCCCGGCACCATGGCTGCCGTTGTGGGGTTGGAACCTCCCGTCGTTGAGGAGGTGTGCAGGGAAGCGTCTGCAGCGGGGATTGTGCAGCCCGCGAATCTTAATTCACCGGGACAGATTGTGATTTCCGGGACGGTGAACGGCGTGCGAAAAGGCATGGAACTGGCAAAAGAGCGCGGCGCAAAGCTCACCAAGGAACTTCAGGTAAGCGGAGCGTTTCATTCGCCGCTGATGGTATCGGCAGGCAACGGACTGAAAGCGGCGCTGGAGCGGACCATGATCCGCGACGCTGAGATTCCCGTGTACACCAATATGACCGCAGGGCCTGTCCGCAAAGCAGATGAAATTCGTTCTCTCCTGTACCGTCAATTGACGAGCGCGGTACGATGGGAGGAAAGCATCCGGAACATGATTGCCGATGGAGCGGTGTTGTTCGTCGAAATCGGACCGGGAAAGGTGCTGCAGGGTCTGGTGAAGCGGATCGATCCGAGCGTTCAGGTTAAAGGGATTGAAAAAGTATCCGACCTCGTGACGGTCGCATGAGTGAGCTCGACAACAAAGTAGCTCTTGTCACCGGCGGATCGCGGGGAATCGGAAAAGCCATTGCTCTCGCCCTCGCTGTAAGCGGGGCTCACGTGGCATTCACTTACAAGAGTGCATCGTCAGCCGCGCAGGAGACCGAGAACAACATCAGGGCCGCGGGAAGGAAGACCCGGAGCTTTCAGTCCGACGCAAGCAGTTTCAACGATGCCTTGGCCGTCGTGGAGAGTGTCGTCAAGGAATTCGGCCGGCTTGATATTCTGGTGAACAACGCGGGCATTACGCGGGATACTCTTCTCCTGCGGATGAGCGAGCAGGACTGGGACGAGGTGCTTGATACAAATCTGAAGAGTGCCTTCAATTTTTCGAAGGCCGCCTGCAAACCGATGATGAGCCAGCGTGAAGGAGTCATGATCAATATCAGCTCGATCGCCGGCGTCATCGGGAATCCGGGTCAAGCCAACTATGCCGCCGCAAAGGCTGGCATGATCGGAATGACCAAGACGCTCGCCAAAGAGCTTGTTTCCCGGAACATCAGAGTGAATGCGGTTGCGCCGGGGTTCATAGAGACGGATATGACCGGCAAGCTGACGCAGCAACAAAAAGAAGCCCTCCTGGGCCTTGTGCCTATGAAGCGCATGGGCACCCCGGAAGATATTGCGCGTGTTGTGGTATTCCTGTCGTCTCCTGCCTCGGCCTACATGAC
>JACQPU010000198.1 GCA_016207365.1 Ignavibacteriales bacterium
ACACTACCTGCCGTCGGAGCCTGTACATGCGCGTCGGGAAGCCAGGTATGGAGCGGAAACAGGGGAACCTTGATGGCAAAACTCAGAGCGAAGGCAAGAAACATCCAAAGTTGTGCCGAAGCCGGAAGCGTGGGAGAAATATCATACAACTGCAGAAGGTCCGTGCTGAAGGCTCCTCCGGGAAATGTAGACGCGTAATACCCGAGCGCCAGAATTGCGACAAGCATCAGAAGGCTGCCGAAGAGGGTGAACAGGAAAAACTTGATTGCCGCATAGATTCGTTCCTGTCCGCCCCAGATCCCAATGATGAAATACATCGGGATCAGCATGGCTTCCCAGAATACGTAAAACAGAAACAGATCGAGGGCCGCAAAAACACCGGTCATTCCGACCTCAAGCAGCAGCACCATCATGGTGTATTCTCTCAGCCGGTGCGTAACGGAATTCCATGTCCCAAGAAGGGCCACGGGCGTGAGGAATGCGGTAAGGACAATCAGAAGCAGCGACATTCCGTCAATCCCAACCCTGTAGCCAATGTTCAGCCCCTCAATCCAGACCGCTGATTGCGTAAACTGAAATCCGGGTGATTCAGGATCATATCCGAAGAACAATACGAGCGAGAGCGCAAACGTTGCAGCCGTTGTCGCCAGTCCAATCCACTTCACGCGCGCGCTGTTTCCCGCGTCCACGATCAGCAGAACAAGAACACCGGCAAGTGGAAAGAAAATGGTCAGGGTAAGGATGGAATCGGAAATCATGAGTCTATGCCTATCTGAAGAGAAGCCATGTAAGAACCAGGAGGATTCCTCCAAGGAACACCGTCGCGTACACCTGCGCTACCCCTGTTTGAATCCTTCGCAACCACTGTCCCAGTTTTGCCGTGACGGCTGCCGATCCGTTCACGAGTCCATCGATCACACCCACATCGAAGCCGCGCCACAACAGGCTCTCAGACAACCGCACAGTCGGACGGACAAATACGGCGTCATACACTTCGTCCACGTAGTACTTGTTCCAAAGCACTTTGTACGTCCGAACAAAGAGCGCCTGCAGTTGTTCAACGAGATCCTTCCGTTTGAGGTACAGCGTACGCCCTGCCGTGATTCCAGCCGCAGCCAATGACACGGAAACTGCCATCAGCACATATTCGATGAGTTCAGGATCGTGCGGGTGGAGTGCCAGCTTTGCATTCGCCGGCCGGAACACCGGCTCCAGCCAGTGTTCTAGAGCGTTGCTGCCAAGGAGGCTCTCCGGAATGCCGACAAACCCTCCGATCACGGAAAACACTGCAAGAATGATCAGAGGCACGGTCATTGTTTTCGGGGCTTCGTGCGGATGAAGAGCACGAGTATCGTACCTGGACTCACCCTCGAATGTCAGGGTCACAAGCCTGAACATGTATAGTGCTGTCAACGCCGCTCCACCCGCGCCAACGAACCAGAGTATGGGAGATCCATAATCGCTCGAGAAAGCCTTCCAGAGGATTTCATCTTTGCTGAAGAAACCAGAAAGCGGAGGAATCCCTGAAATTGCGAGCGCACCGATCAGAAACGTCCAGAATGTCACCGGCATGGCCCCCTTGAGTCCCCCCATCTTCTGAATGTCCTGCTCCTCATGCATTGCGTGAATGACGGCGCCTGAGCCAAGAAAGAGGAGAGCTTTGAAGAAAGCATGGGTCATAAGATGAAAGATTCCCGCTCCAAATGCAGCCACACCCATAGCCAAAAACATGTACCCGAGTTGGCTCACCGTGGAATACGCCAAAATCTTCTTGATGTCGTTTTGCACCAGTCCCATTGTACCGGCAAAGACCGCCGTTGCAGCACCTATGATTGCAACGATAGTCAAGACATCCGGAGCCAACGCATACAGCACAGAACAGCGCGCAACCATGTATATACCAGCCGTTACCATTGTTGCCGCGTGAATCAAAGCACTGACCGGCGTCGGTCCGGCCATGGCATCCGGCAACCAGACGTACAGCGGAATCTGTGCCGATTTGCCTGTTGCACCTACGAAGAGCAGGAGAGCAATCCAGAACACGGTGACATTACCGGGACTCAGGACGGATGCCGCCCCAAAAACCGAATCGAAATTCAGGCTTCCGAATCTGTCAAACATCAGAAACATGGCAAGAAGGAATCCTACGTCGCCTATCCGATTCACCACAAATGCCTTCTTCGCGGCATCGTTTGTAAAGGCCGTACCGGGCTTGTATCCGCCAACATCGAATTTTCGGGTGTACCAGAAGCCAATGAGGAGGTAGGAACAAAGGCCCACACCCTCCCACCCCAGAAACATCAGGAGAAAGTTATCGGCAAGGACAAGATTCAGCATGGCTACGATAAAGAGGTTCATGTACGAGAAGAACCGCCAGAATCCCCGGTCGCCCTGCATGTAACCGATGGAATAAACATGAATCAGGAATCCAACGCCCGTGACGACAAGTGTCATCAGGATCGAGAGCTGATCGATCCGATAAGCAAATGAACTGGAAAATGACGACGGAGTGCCGGTGAACGAGGCAATCCACGGAAAGAGTTCAACAGAAAACGAACGATCAACAGCATCCCACGCGAGCATGCTCAGAAAGATCCATGCCGCAGAAAGAAACGAAAGCCCCACCGTACCGCTTCCGATCAGCCCAAGAACAGTCTCGTTCTTGATCCTCGTTCCCAAGAGACCCAGAAACAGGAATCCGGCAAGCGGGAACAGGACGATAAGAGGTACAAGCGTGGTCAGCATGGGTTCACCACTTCAGGATATTGATTTCATCGATATTGACGGTTTGCTTATTCCGAAACAGCGCGATGATAATGGCCAGCCCCACCGCGGCTTCAGCCGCAGCGACGGTCATAACGAAAAAGACAAGGATCTGACCCGTCGCGTCTCCCAAGAACGAAGAGAAAGCAACGAGGGTAAGATTGACGGAGTTGAGCATCAACTCGATCGACATGAACACAATAATGGCATTCCGTCGGGTCACCACACCGATGACGCCAAGAATGAACCCTGTGGCCGAAAGGCCCAGATACGTGTGAAGATCAATCATGATCAGTCCAGTTTCTTTTTGGCAAGGATGACCGCCCCGACAATGGCGACAATCAGCACGATCGAGGTGACTTCAAACGGAAAGAGAAAATCTGTGAACAGCGCTTTACCGATGGATTCGACGCTTCCGAGTTCTTCGGCCCGCGCCACATCCCGAACGGGCAAATCCGACCCGGAGAATCCGAGAACATACAGCACTTGAAGAAGCACGGCAGCGCTTAACCCGACACCGATCATCTTGCGCACCGAGATCTTTTCCGTGAGCCGCTCCTCATCCCGCAGGTTGAGCAGCATGATAACAAACAGAAACAGCACCATAATCGCCCCTGCATACACAAGAATCTGGATCACGGCAATGAATTGGGCCTGGAGAGTCAGGTAAAGACCCGCAAGCGAAAAGAAATTAAGGATGAGATACAGGACGGCCAGCACAGGACTGCGCCGCGTAATCACCATGATCGCCGATCCGACGAACAGGACGGCAAGGATGACAAAAACGATCGTTTCGACGGTCACCGCGTGGTTTCCTTTTTCGTTATGGCGTTCTGATCCATCGCGCAAGCTCCACAAGGCTTGGGCGCTTCCCGTAGACCAGAATGGCAATCCTGAAGATTCTGCCCGCAAGCCACATGCTGAGGAGCGTGAAGAACAGAAGCACGGCCAGCGTGGCTCCAACCTCCCACAGCGGCGGCATTTGAATGGGAATCCGCAGGAGCATGAAAGCCGGCGTCAGCAACGGAACAAACGTGAGCACTTTGATGAGTATTGAGTCTGGATTCTGCATCGCGGGAACGGCGAGGACAATGGGAAAGACCAGCGTGAGACTCACATACGTTGTAATCTGCTGGGCCTCCTGTTCCGTCGTCACCGGCGATCCGGCGCCCACAAAAATCGCCGCGTAGAGAAGGTAACCAAGGACGAAATATAGACCCATCAGAAGAACATGATCGAGCGAGATTGTGAAGGATCCAAACTTGAGGGTCAGCGCCGCGCCGATCAGAAGCCAGACAAACACCTGAAACAGTCCCAATCCGCTCAGCCCGAGAATTTTTCCGATCATCAGGTCATTGGCAGAACACGACGAAAGCAGCACTTCGATCACGCGATTGGATTTCTCTTCGACAACGCTGCGGATGAGGAGCTGACCCGACGTCAGAACCAGGAACATTAACATCATGATAAAGATATAGGCGCTGAAGAACGTTTCCAGAAAACCCGATTCGCTCTCTTTTCCGCCACCTGAAAGCTTGATTGGCGTCACGTCTATGTCCGTCATCAGCTTCTTGATGAGAGTCGCATCGTACCCATGCTCAGAAAACCTTGCTGCCATGATGACCTCTTCAATCGTGCGGCCAAAGCGTTCCACAATCCGAAGGTTTCCGGCATTCGCCGAGCGATATTCGACCGCCCCACTGTCATACACCGAAGCCGGAAGTGTGAAGTACCCTTCGATCTCTTTCTCCGCCACCATTGCATTTGCCAACCCCCTTCTCTGGCCGGGATCTCCACCAAAGGCACTCAGGTCCCGAAGAACGTAGACGGGGCTTCCGGAGGGAAGCGCATACTTTTCAGCCAGTCGCTGCTCAAGCGAACGGTACAGTTTTCCGGTTTCATCGATGATTCCGACGAGCGTCTCCTTTTCCTCCGTCTGTGAGACCAGAATTCCGGGAAGTACGCCGAAGGCAACCATGATAACAGGTAGCAACACAAGAGAAATCAGGAATGCTTTTGATTTGATCTTCTCAAGAAACTCCCAGCGTGCCACACTCAGAAATTTCACTTATTCCCGCCCTCCTCCGGCATGGCGCCGGTGCGAATCGTCCTTGCCAAACGTACACCGGATAACAC
>JACQPU010000211.1 GCA_016207365.1 Ignavibacteriales bacterium
CGATGAAGGCGAGCAGGGAGCGGCGAGTGCTGAATCTGCAGGGAAGGAACCGACCCCGAAGCCGAAACTCACGAAACTCGAACAGCTGGAACATCAGCTAAAAGAAGCCATCGCGCGAGAGGATTATGAGCAGGCGGCCAAGCTCCGCGATGAAATCCACAAGCTGCAGGGAAGGAATTCCTGATTCCGGCTTTCCGATGTCAAAGCGTGCGCGAGTGATCCGACCAATGAAACAACTTCTGCTGGTTGCTCTGAGCTGTGGCGCATCCCTCGGCAGCGCCGTGCAGCTTCCCTCTGCTCTTCCCGATTCTCTCCAGCAACAACAGGTCGCGACGCTCCTGGCACAGGCCGACACGCTCTTATCCAACGCGCTCGAAAGCCGCAGGGCACTTGCCCTGTACTCTGAAGCACTGTCCCTCAACCGAAGAAGCCCGGAGATTCTGTGGCGAATCAGCCAGTCCTATGTCGATATTGCGGACAACCTGGGAGCCGATGAACGTGAACTGAAACTCTCTATGTATGAAAAAGCCCTCGAGTTTGCCGACAAGAGCGTTCACGCAGACAGGGGGAACTCGATGGCCCTGACACGACGAGCGATTGCACGGGCGCGTGTAGCGCTTTTCAAGGGATTTTGGGAGTCCATCGGGTTGATGAAGGAGACGCGCGAGGATCTGGAGAATGCCCTGAGCGCGGATTCCACAAACCATGAAGCACATTTTGCTCTTGGATCGACCCACCTGAAAGTCATCGAAAAACCGTGGATCCTCCGTTGGCCCCTTGGTCTGGGATGGGGAGACAGAGAGGAAGCAATCAACCATTTTGAACGGGCCATCGAACTCCGGTGGGATCGCATTGAATATCGGCTCGCTGCAGCGCGGTTATATATCGAGGATGACGAGCATGCGAAAGCACGAGCCCACCTTTCGCTCATCCCTATGTTGAGGGCGGTGAATCGCACCGACCTCGTCGCACGGCAGGAAGCCCACGTTCTCCTGGAAAAAATCGACGCCGAGCATTAACTCCCCTTCGGCACCGCTCGCTTTAAGGAATCATGCTTTTCAGACGCCTCTGTATGCGGAGACGATGCTCCAGGTATACGCTGAAGGACATCAGAACCGTTCCGACGAGGAAGGGGAGAGAAATATCAAGCTCGAAGAGAAGGCCGGCAACAAGGGGGGCAATTACCATACTGGCAGCCATAAGAGAAGTCATGATGCCCAGAACCTCTCCCTTTATGTGCGCCGGTGCAATTCCCGCTACACGGCTTGTCAGAACGACGCGGAGAATCGATTGTGCGCTGGCGAGGAGGATAACGGACAAATAGAAAAGGGGAAGAATCCGAAGGGCAATCAACGCCAGAGCGACTGTCAGAACAATGGTCATCAGAAACTCCAGTTCAGCCTCAGGAAAATGCCGCAGCCACAAAGGCCGCAGCAACACGGCCTGGTTTAGCGCCGTGAAGACTCCCATCCCCGAGAAGAGCAAACCTGTTTGAAACGACGAGAACCCGAAGGAGGCCTCAGCAAACAGAGCGAACACACTTTGGGAAGCCATGAAAGAGACCCCGAAGAGAATCCATGCGACAAAGAAAGGTCTGAGATCCCGATTCAAGGCGGCCCGACCAAGCGGAGCAAGGGGGTTCATGGTTAGCGGAGCACGAGGGTCGCGCTGCGTGTGCGTTTCAGGAAGAAAGAAATAAGCCAACATCGTATTGATGCTCGCAAGACTGCCGGCAACCCAAAATGGGAAGCTATGGGAAACCGTGCTGAGGAATCCTCCCAGCAAGGGTCCAAGCATGAATCCGATTCCGAACGTTGCTCCGATGAGGCCCAGGTTGGCGGACCTGTCCTTTTCGTCCCTTGAGATGTCCACCAAAGCGCTCTGTGCAACCGTGAAATTCCCCGCTGCTGCCCCATCGATAATCCTGCCAAGAAAAAGCATGGGAATCGAGGTTGCTGATGCGAAGACAAACCATCCAACAGCCGTGCTTGCAATGCTTGCGAGCAGAACCGGCCGTCGACCAACCTTGTCAGAGAGTGCGCCGAGAAATGGGCTACTCAGGAATGCAAAGAACGCGAAAGCCGAGAAGAGCGTTGTGACCGTGAACGGTGAGGCGCCGAAGGATGTTACGTAAAAAGGAAGGATGGGGATGACAATTCCGAATCCGATAATATCGACCAGAACAGTGAAAATGATGGTAAATTTGGTTCTTTGCATGCGAGAAGCAAAGATAGAGAAAAAGGTGGGGTGAAACAACGAGCCAACGAAACGATGGGACGAATCAATGAGCCGACGGAGCAGCGCAACAACGAAACAATGGGCGAAAAGAGCAGGTGTTGACAACAACCCGCGGTCAGCGTACATTGAAGATGGATGAATGGACATGGCTGAGACAGTTACTCTAAAAGAAATCTTGAGCGAGAATACCCGGAAGGGTGAACTCTATGAACAGATGCCGGATTCCTGGGTGCGGTGTTATGCCTGCGGTCACCGTTGCAAGATTCCCCCGGGAAAAGACGGCATTTGCCGCGTTCGGTTCAATCG
>JACQPU010000212.1 GCA_016207365.1 Ignavibacteriales bacterium
ACTACGTTCTCGCTCGCATTCCCCGCGTCGTTGATTCAACAGGGTCCTAATACGCTCGCCGTTTCATCGATACCAACTGCGGCGTCATTGAACGAAATCTATATCGACTGGTTCGGTATCGAGGTGGAAGAAAAACCCATTGCCGTTGCGGACTCGCTGATGATAAAACCGGATGAGTCCCTCTCCGGGCAAGTTGCGCTCTTCCCGATTTCCGGATTCTCCACACCGTCAATTACGGCCATGCGGCTCGGGGCAAATGGGCAGATGGAAAAGCTTATTATAGGCTCGGTGTCGGGATCAGGGCCCTATGCAATAACATTCTCGGATACCGTACTCCCCGGTCGTTCATACGTCATTGTTGGAACGAATCGCTATTACTCACCGTCCGGAGTAACACGGAAACAGCTTCCAGACCTGCGATCAAGTCCCGCTGGAGCTGACTACGTGATCATAACGCATCGCGAATTCTCATCACCGGCGAATCAGCTCTCTGCATACCGTGCACAACAGGGAATAGGCAGAACGGCAATCGTGTATGTCGATGATATCTACGACGAATTCAACTTTGGCCATCAAAGCCCCATTCCCATCCGATCGTTTCTCCGTGCCGCAGATGCAATGTGGCCGGATTCGGATCCGGCCTATGTGGTTCTCCTGGGCGACGCAAACTGGGATTCAAAGAACAATCTTGGCTCACAACGCCGCAACCTTGTGCCTTCCTACGGCAATCCTGTATCCGATGCATTTTATGCTGCCTCGGCATCCGACGGCTTGCTGCCGGAAAAGCTCATCGGAAGAATTCCCGTACAGAATGCTCAACAGGCCGCGGAAGTCGTTGCTCATATCGCCGCGTATGAGTCACAATCGCTCAGTGTATGGAACAAAACGTTCCTTTTCATGTCTGCCGGCTATACGTCAAGTGAAGCGATCCGCTTTCAAAGCTTCTCCGACGGTCTCATTGGGAAACATATCGAGGTGCCTCCGGTTTCGGGTTTCGGGGCCAGAATCTACCGCCCGCCAAGTAACGTCATTCAGTTCGAAGTGACGGACAGCATCCGTGCCATAATCGACAACGGGGCCATCTGGATGAATTTCTACGGACATGCGGGAACGGAGACCTGGGGGAACGGAATCTCAAATCCTGATCAACTGATAAACACAAGCGGTAAGCGTCACCTTGTTTCAGACATCAGTTGCAGTACCGTACGATTTGCCGAGCCGCTGATCGAGGCATTTGGAGAGCGAATGATTCTGGGCGAGGAGGGAGGGGCTATCGGGTATATCGGCAGCAGCGGGTTTGGATTTGAGTCTCCGCTCAGGGTTCTGGCCGATACAATGTATGCCTCGGTTGCCAGGGACACAGTGCGTCAACTTGGAAAAATGCTCTTTGCGGCAAAAGTGGGTTTGTGGAAAAGAGGTACATCGCTGCTGAACACGCAGGCTTTGGATCAGTTTACCTTGCTCGGCGATCCCGCTACTCGTCTTGCCATTGCAACGAAGCCCGATTACGCGGTTGATCAGAGTCTTATTCGGGTTGTTCCACAGCAACCGACTGAGTCGGATGTCGTTGGTGTTCAAGTGCCCGTCCTGAATTACGGCCTGCGCGGTACGGACACCGTGCCGGTATCCATCCGACACACATTTCAATCAACTACATCCGATCTTCCGGCGATTCTCTTACCGCCCGTCGGTATGACCGATACCCTTGTCGTTGCTTCAGATCTGTTTCAGCAACCCGGTCTGCATACACTGAGAATCACCCTCGATCCTCAGATGAGCATGGCGGAAGTGACAAGGGACAACAACGAGGCAACGTTCTCATTTTTCGTTCTCTCTCAGCAACTCCTTCCGCTCCAGCCACTGCCATCGTCCACGCATCACCGGGACAGTATCAGGCTCATGTTCCAGAATCCGAATCAGCCCCAGGCTGCGCAATGGAATGCCTACTTCGAGGTTGACACGCTTTCCGATTTTTCCGGTCCCGGTATCACTCGAAGCCCCGGGGTTCCCCAGGGTGTTTACACAACTGCGTGGTCCATTCCGGCCGGAACTCTTCTGGAGAGCGCACACTATTATTGGCGGGGACGATTATCTTCGGGAACGGATAGCACGAATTGGGTCGGTGGTACTTTTTATACGCGCGTGCAGCAACGGGATGCATGGCATCAGGAGGGGGAACTGCTCGTGGCTCAGAATTCCACGGAAAACGTGTTTGCTCTGAGTCCTGCCCGCCTGCAGTATTCCAGCAAGGAAATTGTACTCCATTCAGCCGGCTTCGACGACGGCGATTCGGCGGCAATGTATCTGGACGGACAGAATATTTCGATTGGACTGACCGAGCGTGGTTACAATGTGGCTTGCCTTGATGCCGCGACCGCATCTGTCGAGCAATTTGGCGCGTTCCGAAGTTATTCAGATTCTCCCGACACAATGCTTGTTGAGCCCCTCATACAGTTTTTGCAAAATATTCAGACCGGGAGCATTGTGCTGATTGCGCTCAGGGATGAAGGTGCGGTGAACAAAACCGAACGCATGAATCAGGCCATCGAGTCTGTTGGAAGCGCGATGATCCGCTCGCTCGGATTCAGATCGTCATGGGCGATCATCGGGAAGAAAGGCGCTCCGATTGGCTCGGTGCCGGAGATTTTGAAGCCGGCCTTTTCAGGAGCTGCAATCCTGACCGACACGGTGCTCTTTGCCGCAATAACCGGCAGCGTGACAACGTCGTTTATAGGACCCGCGACATCGTGGAATCAGTTGACAATTCTTGCGGACACATCAACGCCCGGCACTCACGCATCGTTCGATCTTATCCGAAAACACACAAGTGGTATCGTCGATACTCTTCGCGGAATTCCATCGGGAACATCGTTGTTGTTGCCGTTTGTGAGCGCATCCGTCCGCGAAATCAGATTGCATGCGAATCTCTCCAGTGACTCCCCGGGCTTGTCGCCTCTTTTGCTTTCGTGGTCCGTTTCTTTCGTTCCTTCACCGGAACTAGGCCTCAACTACCAGACTGTGTCGATCGATCGCGACACGGTCCTTGAAGGTGAAACCGTAACTGTGACTGCTTCTTTTCGGAACACCGGCCCTTCCAGTGCTCAAAATGTTCTGGTGAGAGTATCCGCGGCAGGTGTTGTCCTGGATTCGGCCCGGATCGATATACCCGCCTCAGGACAAGCTGTTCAGTCCTTTGATCTGCCGACCGCCGGACTTTCGGGGCGTCCTGTTTTCACGGTTGAAGTCGATCCGGCAGACGAAATTCCTGAAATGTTCGAGGCGAATAATATTTACTCGTTTTCTGTTCAGGTCCAATCCGACACCGTCGCTCCCATGTTTCACGTGAGCTTCGACGGACTGCAGATCTTCGACGGAGACTATGTCCGCCCCGATCCTGAAATTCGTATTCTGATCCGGGATAACAGTCCTCTTCCCATGACCAATCCGAACAACGTTGTGCTTAGACTCGATGGGCGGAGAATTACACTGGGAGCGGCTCCGGACAGCCTTTTTGAAACGTTGCCCGGTCCGGAAAAAGCGCAGGCGATTGTTCGGCCTAAACTGAGCCAGGGGTCTCACACGCTCGGCCTTCAGGTGCTGGACGCAACAGGAAATCCTGCCGACACAGCCGAATATCAACTGCGCTTCAATGTGGAGACGAAGACGCGGTTGCTGAAAGTTCTGAATTTTCCGAATCCATTCACAAGCGAAACCGCCTTCACGTTTCATTTGACGGGTGCAACCGGGCCGGACGAGGTAAGTCTGAAAATCTACACGGTCGCAGGCAGACTAATCTATGAACGTAGGCTCTATCCTGGTGAAGTCAACATCGGATTCAACAGAATTGTGTGGGACGGACGGGACCAGAACGGCGATCCAGTCGCAAATGGAGTGTATTTCTATAAGG
>JACQPU010000200.1 GCA_016207365.1 Ignavibacteriales bacterium
CGATTGAGGGAATGCCAGATCTTCTACAGCGTGTTGCTTCATCGGTTCCGGTCGGGATGGTAAGCAACACAAACGAGACGCATTTCGAGTATTGCCGAAGAAACTTTATCTTCCTTTCGATCATTCAGCGCCACTTTCTTTCGTGGAAATTGAGAGTAATGAAACCCGATGTGGCATACTACGCCAGGGTTCTGGAACAGCTTGCTCTCCCTGCCAACCGGATTGTTTTCATTGACGATATTCCGGAAAATGTCAAGGGGGCGAAACAGGCAGGGATGGTGGGTATTGTCTTTGAGGGGACCCAGAGGCTCCGGCAGGAGCTTGAGGCCTTAGGGGTTATTTAAGAGGTAATCACTTCGACATTGGGTGTTGGATGTTCGATATTTCGACATTGTCTTTTTCTGCAGGATAGTATCCATTGTCGAATGTCCCATGGAGAATGTTGAAGTTTGGATCCCCTACCAACTCCCCGAGCTTCCTCCTCCCGAGAAGCTCCCTCCACCCCCTGAAAACCCTCCTCCCGAGAAGCCGCCCCCGCCCGACGACCACCCTCCCCCAGACGTCCATCCGCTTCCACCCCTGGATATGGCCATTGTCGTTGCCCAGCGTTTTACTGTGGGATTGTTCCCCAGGAGGGCCTTCAGAATCGGAAATCCAATGATATAGACAATCCCCGGAATAAGTGTCCCTAGAATAGCCCAGGGAAACGCAACCCAGAACGGGATGAGAAACACATAAAGAAACCATCCCACCCCTTTCGGCTGAACAAGAGCAATGATGGTGAATATTCCCACAACAAAACCGAAAATGCCCAAGCCCAGAAGTTTTTCACCGATGGATTCAAACCCGCCGTCAGCCGCGTCGAGAGCCTCGTCAGCCACATAGGTGCCTTCGATAGTTCCGAGGATCGCGGTAACGCCCGCTGTAATTCCGCCATCGATATCTCCATTCTTGAATCGCGGAACAACCTCGTGGCGGATGATCTGGCTGCACCGCGCGTCCGTGAGCGTTCCTTCCAAACCGTCGCCAACCTCAATCCGGAGCTCACGGTCGTCCCGGGCAATCAGAAACAGGACGCCGTTATCTTTGTCCTTCTGGCCAAGCTTCCATGTCTCTGCAACACGGATCGAGAACTCTTCGATCGCATTTCCTTCGAGACTTGGGACGGTGAGCACGACCACTTGGTTGGATGTCTGCTGTTGATGGGTTTTCAACTGGGCTTCAAGGTCACGCATACTGGCGGAGGAAAGCATTCCTGCGTAGTCATTGACCCGACCTGAAAGAAACGGGATCCCCTGCGCGGCAGCAGGAGAAATACACATCACAAAAAGTAGAAGTGCGCGCATCATGATGACTTCCTCCCGGGCTTCCTTCCAACGCGCAGCTTGTTGGCCAATTCGTTACGGTCCGCCCGACGACGCCGGACCCCCTTCTTTTCGAGCAGCACGCCGCATTTGCGAATTGCCTCGACGAACCCTTCCGCAGGTTTTCCGTTTCGGATTCCGCGTGTAACCGCTTCAACGACGTCCTCCCATTCAGCCTGTGCCACGCGGGCGCTTATTCCGGAGTCCCCGACGACAAGCACCTTGTGCTCCAGGATACTGAGAAACAACAAGATACCAGTCCGATCGCGCGTCTTGAACACCTCTTCTGAAATGAACGCTTGTGCGGCACGTTGCGCGACTCGCAACTCCAGAAGCTCGTTTCCCGCAAGGAGCCTCTTGAGCAGAGGAATCCGGTGAGTCATGATAATACCAAGTCCGATTGCGCCAAGACTGATGATGGCAATTTCTGTAGGACCCCATCCGTGCCATGTGTCGCTTGTGAGGTGAAGAATCGCAATGCCTACAAGCGCTGCCGCTGCAAATAATGCACCGCCTCTCCAAGCCGCCTCATCATAGCTGTCGCTCTGATCCACGAAATACGGTACAATTTCCCCCGACGTTTTGCGTTCGGCCTCTTTCACCGCCTGCGAGATTCTTTCAAGGTCTGTTGGGGTAAAAAACCGGCGTGCCATACTCTCACCTGAAGTAGTTGACGGGAAGGACATCACAAGAAACTCAGAAGATTTTCCATTGTCAAAACATGTGCTCGAGAGTTTGGGATTGCTTGGGTATTACTGCGCTTCACATTTACAACTGGCATCCCTTTCATCCGGGATCGACCGTTTTGGCACCAATTTGGAGTTTTTGACCGACTGTGGGGAATCTCCTCGTGCTGGAACTTATTCACATTTTCCCTTGATTTATCCACATTCCCGAAACCCCTGTATTTACTACACTTTTCGCTTGACTTTAAATCGCTTTTCCGTAAATTGCAGTGCCGCGTGGGGAAAAGTGGGGAATGTGGGAGAGGCACTTTAGTCTCAATAAAATCAACCACTTCGGAGACCTTCTCAGGCAATGTCGTCGTTCAAGGGGCGGTATTCATACTCAGTCGACAACAAAGGTCGCGTTGCGCTTCCGGCCAAGCTCCGAAAGAGCGTCTCTCCCGCCGCCAATGACACATTCATCATTACGCGCGGATTCGAGCAATGCCTCTTTCTGTATCCCCAGGATGAGTGGATGCGCCTCGAAGAATCAATTCGCAGCCTCTCGCCCTCGAATCCCCAGCATCGGTTCTTTGTACGGACACTTCTTCAGTGGTCCAGTGACTGTCAGCTTGACAGCCAGGCTCGTATTTCCGTCCCGCAGGACCTCCTGAAATTTGCCGGCATTGATAACGAGGTTCTCATTCTCGGCGTTCTCGAGAGAATAGAGATCTGGAATCCCAAGGTTTACGAAGAGTATATGAACAACCAGCCGGCAACGTACGAAACTGTTGCCGAGGCTGTATTGAAATCGAATGCCTGAGCGTTGGAAACAAACCGGTTTCATACGCCCGTCCTCCTCGAGGAATCGCTTTCGCTTCTTCGCCCAGTGCCTGGCGGAACGTACGTCGACGCGACAGTGGGCGGCGGAGGCCATGCAGCGGCTGTTCTTGACAAAAGTCTCCCTGGAGGACGCTGCATAGGTATCGACACCGACAGGGAAGCTATTGCTGAGGCAACGACTCGGCTCGCTTCCTACGGTAACCGATTTGTCCCCGTGCTTGCCAACTTTGGCACACTGGATTCCGTGCTTGCGCGGCTGTCAGTATCTGAAGTTGATGGAATTCTCTTTGACCTCGGGGTATCGTCTCACCAGCTCGACGAGCCCTCCAGAGGTTTTTCCTTTCGTGCCGATGAGCCGCTCGACATGAGAATGGACCGTACGCAGACGCTGCATGCCGCCGAGGTTGTCAACACGTACACGGTCCAAGAGTTAACAGAAGTCATTCGGCGCTTCGGTGAGGAGAGGTATGCGAAACGAGTTGCGGCATCCATTGTCCGAAGCCGAAGCAAGCGGCCGCTGGAGACGACAGGTGATCTTGCATCGGCCATTACGCAGACACTTGGTCATGCAGCAGGCATCAAATCGCTTGCCCGCGTCTTTCAGGCTATCCGGATTGAAGTCAATCGCGAACTTGAGCAATTGACCAATGGCCTGGAACATGCCATCAGGCTGACACGGCCGGGAGGACGGATCGTGCTGATCTCGTATCATTCTCTGGAAGACAGAATTGTCAAGAATGTATTTCGCGAGGCATCCCGGGCAACGCGGCCGTCAGGGACATCGTTGCTTCCGGACGTTCCGATTCGCCCCCGTGTTCGGGTTCTGACCAGAAAGCCTGTCGAAGCTTCCCCATTTGAAGTGCGTGCCAATGCACGCGCACGAAGTGCAAAACTGCGAGCCGCGGAGAAACTCTGAGCCATGGCCAAGCACATGGTTCCAGAAGAGACTGTTGCTCCGGAAGCCGACAATAAGCTTATCGGCCATGAGCCGCTCCCGATCTATCCCGGCAACATGCCTTTGGGGCGCAGTATGGAGTCCTTGCCGCGGCCGGATCGGACAATAGGTTCGCCGCGTCAGAATCGAAAGGCTGTCCGCCGGAGAGTCTCTCCATTCAATATCATGCTCATGCTGATCGCGGCGGCAATTGCCATTGTGCTGTACATCAGCAACATCATAGCTGTCAATCAACTGCTCCACGAAGTGAATGCGCTCGAGCGCGAACAGCAACAGATTCTGATGGAGCAGGAGATTCTGAAGGCGCAGATCAACAGATTGGCCAGTCTGGAGAAGATTCAGGAAAAAGCCGACCAGCTTGGGCTCCGGAGCCTTCGGGAGCCCCCTGTGTGGCTTTCTATCGATCCTGAGCGCCTCCGCAGCGTGGAGCGTGAAACCGGGCGGAAAGACTGACTGTATGGAATTCACCCCCCATCACCACGAACCGGAGCCTGACGAGCAGAACTCTGGGACTTCCTGGCGTCTCCTTGTTCTCAAGGCTGTCCTTGCCCTGTGTTTTCTGGCCATTGTTGTCCGGCTTGTGGTAATCCAGGTTATCGACGCTCCGAAGTTCCGCGCGATCGCACGGAAACAATACGAGCAAAAATTCGTCCTTCCCGCCGTTCGCGGAAATATTTATGACCGGCATGGCCATGTTCTGGTCTCCAACACGATGTTCGTTTCCTTCGCCGCAGATCCCAAGATCGTCGGCGACGGCGACAAGGCTGTGGCCGAGTCATTCGCTCGTGTGTTTGGAAAGCCTGCAAGTCATTATCTTTCCAGACTTCGCAGCGACCCTTCACGTCGGTTCGTGTGGCTTGACCGACGCGTAAGTCCCGCCAGCTCCCGTCGGCTCCCTGCCGGGGAACTTGACGGTGTGGTCCTGGTGAATGAGCCAAAGCGACTTTACCATTATGACGAACTTGCCGCGTCCCTTGTCGGATTCACCGATATCGACAACCATGGCATTTCCGGGATCGAGCTGTTTCTTGATGAGGACCTTCGTGGAACCCCGGGATCAGTCGTCATGCAGCGCGATGGGTTGGGGCGCACACGTCCATCAGCTGATTACCCCACCGTTACTCCAGTCAACGGACATCATCTCAGTCTGACCATTGATCTCTCTTACCAGGCGATCCTGGAAGAGGAACTCAAGACCGGCGTTGCCGTGAACAAAGCAGACGGCGGACTGGCCGTTATGCTTGATCCGAAGACCGGTGAGATTCTTGCGCTTGCCATCGTTCCGTCGGTGAATCCCAATACGCCCGGCTCCTATGAACCCGGCACCGCGAGAAACCGCGTTATCACCGACATCTTTGAGCCCGGTTCTATTTTCAAGATCGTCACCGCAGCGGCGGCGTACGAACACGATCTTATTTCTCCCGATCACCGCTTCAATGCCGAAAACGGTTTGTACAAGGTTATCATGCGCGGAAAAGTTGTCCGCCTCATCCGAGACACCCATGAACACGAGACGCTCACGTTCCAGGAGGGCCTTGAGCAATCCAGCAACATCGTCATGGCAAAGGCCGTCGAGTTGATCGGCTCTGAACAGTTTTACCGCCAGGCACGCGATTTCGGATTCGGCATCCCCACGGGGGTCGATCTGCCAGGCGAGGTCCGGGGTCGACTGAAAAAACCGCAGGAATGGTCCGGCATCACAATGCAGACAATGGCATACGGCTATGAGGTTGCTGTCACTCCACTCCAAATCGCCGCGGCGTACGCCGCCATCGCAAACGGTGGTGTATTGATGAAGCCGTATATCGTTCGCCAGGTGTTTTCCGAAAGTGCTGATGTTGTTCGTGAAAACCGTCCCCAGAGGATCCGACGCGTCGTGTCCGCGGAAACTGCATCGAAGCTGACTCAGGCTTTCGAAGGAGCCGTTGAGCATGGAACCGCTCAGGAAGTTCACATCCGGGGGATTCGCGTTGCAGGAAAAACCGGAACAGCGCGACGCGTTGTGGATGGACAATATACACAAGGAAATTACACCGCCTCTTTTGTCGGATACTTTCCGGTGGAAGATCCCCAGGTTGTTTGTCTTGTCATGATGGAGAACCCGAGGGCCCGCGGATATTACGGCGGTGCAACGAGTGGACCAATTTTTCGCGCGGTCGCAGAAAGGGTCCTTCAAACTTCCTCAAAGTTCCAAAGACCTCCCCATACCGGATTGCCGGAAGACGAAAGAACCATCATTGTTCCTGACGTCAGAACGATCACTCACACGGTTGCCGACCGCATCCTGCGCGGACAGGGTCTGACCACGGAATTGTACGGTCGAGGCCGGTACGTTCTGAGACAGTCTCCCGAGCCCGGTTCCAGAACGACACACGGGGCGGTCATCAAACTCGTGTTACGCGATGAACCTTCCGCCGATCCCAGCGGACTCATAACCGTTCCCGATATTCGCGGATTGAGCGTCCGTCGTGCAGTCAACAGGCTCGTTTTGGACAAATTCGACGTTGCACTCGAGGGCTCTGGTATCGTCGTCCACCAAACTCCCCCGGCGGGCCGGAAAGTAGCCCCAGGTTCCACCGTCCGCCTGGTTTGCAAATCCCGGGAAATCACCTCAGCGGCGCTCTACTGAAAAATCCCGGCGGAGAAGACACGAGGACGACGAAGAAATGAAGCTGTCTCCGTTGCTAGCGGGTATCCAGGTCACTAAAATGTTCCAGACCATGTTTGGACGAATGGTCGTGACCCATGATGTCGAGGTGCGCGGAATTCAGTACGATTCAAGGCGCGTGCAACGGGGCGACTGCTTTGTGGCTCTTGTCGGACAGGGAACAAACGGCCATCTGTATCTTCAGGAGGCGATTAATCGTGGAGCTTCTGTTCTCGTCGTGCAAGATGATGATTCAATTCCAGACTCGCTCTGCATGCATCGCGGAGTCATCAAGATTGTTGTTTCAAACACGCGCACGGCTCTTGCACTTCTCTCGGCAAACTTCTACGGTCATCCATCCAGGAAGCTAACAGTGATTGGTGTAACGGGAACAAATGGAAAGACAACAACGACTCATCTGATTAAGTCCATGTTTGAAGCAGCTGGACAAAAGACAGGATTGATTGGAACAATACACCATCAAATCGACGACCAATCAATCCCTGCCTCCCACACGACGCCGGAATCCCTGGAACTGAACAAGCTCCTTGCCGATATGGTGGCCAGTGGATGCAGCGCTGTATCCATGGAAGTGTCATCCCACGCACTCCATCAATCCCGTGTACACGGAATCCACTTTTCAGTGGCCGTCTTCACAAACCTAAGCCAGGACCACCTGGACTATCACAAAACCATGCAGGAATATTTCGAGGCTAAGAAGACTCTTTTTGAAACCCTCGATCCGTCCGCCTGTACCGTGACAAACAGGGATGATGACTGGGGAAGGAAAATATTTGCTGCAGCGCGAACAAGAACTCTTTCGTATGGATTCGACGCTGAAGCGGATGTTCGGGTGCTCTCAGCCGGTCTCTCTCTTAGCGGAACTTCAATCACCATTGAGTACCGGGGAATGACATCAACCCTGCAGTCCCCCCTGGTTGGCAGATTCAACGTGTACAACCTTTTGGGCGCGTATGCCGTCGGCATCGGCCTGGAGCTCCCTCCCGACCGGATCCGCCTGGGACTCGGGCAGGTATCATCCGTGAGGGGTCGGTTTGAGCGCATCACGTCTCCCGCGGGCTGGACAGCCATTGTTGACTATGCACATACACCGGACGCCCTCGAGAAATGTTTGCACGCCATCCATGAAGTGCTGCCCCGCGAACAGCGCGGAGCAATCCTGGCCGTGTTCGGCGCCGGAGGTGACCGGGACGCCTCAAAACGTCCTTTGATGGGTGCAGTCGCAGCGGAACTCGCCGACCTGTGCATCATCACGTCTGACAATCCCCGCACAGAAGATCCCGGCAAGATCATCGACGATATTCTCAAAGGGGTGAACGACCTGAACCGTGTTGTTGTCCAACCCGACCGACGGGAGGCGATCCGTGAAGCTTTGACACGGGCAAGGCCCGGAGATGTGATCCTCATCGCGGGAAAGGGGCATGAGGACTATCAAATCCTGGGCAAGAACAAGATTCATTTCAGCGACCACGAAATCGTTCAGGAATTCATCCGTTCTTCACCGTGAACCTTACGGCTTCCGACATACTGAAGATCAAACACATCAGGGCAATCGATTTTAATCTTAAGGATCGTCTCGTCGTCAGCGGTGTCACGATCGATTCCCGAACCGTTCAACCAGGCGCCCTTTTTGTGGCCCTCAAAGGTGAACGTGTAGACGGGCATAATTTTGTCACAAAAGCAGTCTCAGCAGGAGCACGGGTAGTAATGATCGAACGTCGATGGGCATTGGCCAATGAGGCCCTCCTCTTGAGCCTGCCGGTTCCACGCCTCGTTGTGGATGATTCGGTGAGAGGCCTGGGCGAACTTGCACGAATCCACCGAAGCAAGTTTGAATTGCCGGTGCTCGCAATTGCCGGAAGCAATGGAAAAACGACAACAAAGGACATGATTGCGGCCGTGCTGGGTGCAAAATATTCGGTGCTCGCTACCGAAGGAAATCTGAACAACCATCTTGGTGTTCCGCTCACGTTGTTCAGGCTTGAGTCCACTCACGAGGTTGCTGTAGTAGAGATCGGTACAAACCACCCGGGCGAAATCACGTACCTCTGCGAAATTCTCCTCCCAACTCACGGGCTCATTACCAACGTCGGTCATGAACACTTGGAATTTTTCAAGACGCTCGCGGGTGTGGCAAAGGCAGAGGGAGAACTTTTCGACTGGCTCCAGACCTACCGCTCGAAGACGGGAAGGATATTCCTCAACGGCGATGACCCGTACCTGAGCCGATGGAGACGAAAGCTTCGGAAACTCATGGTCTATGGTTTTGAGGCATCACGGCCCACTGTACGCGGTACCTCGCTTGCTCTTTCGTCCTCTGCATGCGCGATATTCAGCGTCAGGGGAAGGCAGCGTTCTTCCTTTTCCGTCACCCTTGCAACCCCTGGACTCCATACGGCGCTGAATGCTCTCGCTGCGGCCGCGGTCGGCCTTTCGTTCAGAGTTCCTGCTACCGGCATCCAGCGCGCCCTGGAACAATTTCATCCTTCCGGAAAACGTATGGAAGTCCTCCATCTTGATGGAGTGACGGTATTGAATGACACTTATAACGCCAATCCCGATTCTGTACGGGCAGCTCTTCGGACATTAGTAGCCCTGAAAACGAGGGGCAAACGCATCGCGGTGCTTGCAGACATGCTCGAGCTCGGCAAAACTGCCGAACAGCTCCACAGAGATATTGGCCGCGAGGCAAATCGGGCCGGGATCCAGTATCTCCTGACATACGGACCTTTGAGTGCGGCGACGCACGATGCATCCTCGGCCCTTTTCAAGGTCCACTATGACCAGAAGAATGTCCTCGCTGAGTACCTGAGTGAACTGGTAACCGGAGGGGACATTGTCCTGGTGAAAGGATCGCGCGGCATGAAGATGGAAGATGTGGTCACATTCCTGAAGGAACGTCTTTCAAAGGCGGCTTGAGGAATGTTGTACTATGCCTTCACATATCTCGATCGTCTGTACGACATACCGGGATTCGGTGTCTTCCGGTTTATTACGTTTCGCGCGGGAGTCGCGGCCATCACAGCCCTGATCATCGCCTTCTGGCTGGGGCCGCAGATCATCCGAAAGCTGCGCAAACTTCAGATCGGTGAAGCCGCAAAAACAGAAGCGCCAAAAACGCACTTGACTAAAGCGGGTACCCCGACCATGGGGGGATTAATTGTGCTCGCGTCGATTCTGATCCCGACACTGCTCTGGGCTGACATTCTGAACATGTACATCATCCTTATCCTGTTTGTCACCGCCGCTCTCGGTGTTGTCGGATTTCTCGACGATTACCTCAAAGTCGTCAAAAAGAAACCAAAAGGGTTGATAGGTCGCTACAAGATCATCGGCCAGGTTGTGGTGGGACTTGTTGTTGGCGGCGTCGTGTATTTCGCCCCGCAGTGGATCGATCCCGATCTGTGGAGGCTAAAATCGAGCACTACGGTGCCGTTTCTGAAGAATCTCGAGCTCGACATCGGATGGCTGTACATCCCGGTCGTTGTATTCATCATCACCGCAACATCGAATGCGGTGAACCTCACCGACGGTCTTGACGGCCTTGCCATCGGCACCGTGGGCATCGTCGCAATCACGCTCGCAGTGATTGCCTACGTATCGGGACACTCAGAACTAAGCCAGTATCTCACAATTCCGTTTTTGCGCGGAAACGGCGAGCTGGCTGTCTACTGTGCAGCATTGTGCGGCGCAGCATTGGGATTTCTGTGGTTCAATTCGTACCCCGCACAGGTGTTTATGGGAGACACGGGATCCCTGGCTCTGGGCGGAGCCATCGGTGCAATGTGCGTGCTCATAAAAAAAGAACTTTTGCTGCCGACGCTTGGCGGAATCTTTCTTATGGAAACGCTCTCTGTGATTCTTCAGCGGGCTTATTTCAAGTACACTAAGAAGAAGTACGGAGAAGGACGCCGGATTTTCCGGATGGCTCCTCTCCATCATCATTTTGAATTGCTCGGATGGCCCGAACCGAAAATCGTTACACGATTCTATATTATGGCCATCCTTTTGATGATCCTGAGCCTGGCAACCTTCAAGGTGCGTTAGCGGAACGTGTCGTGACGACCGACTCTCATGACGTGAGTGGGCTTCAGTGCACCGTACTTGGCGCGGCGCGAAGTGGAATCGGAGTGGCAAAGCTCCTTCGTTCCCGCGGGGCATCGGTGTTTGTCAGTGATCAACGGCCTCTAGACCAGCTCGACGAGGAGGCAAAAGATCTCGCAACCCTCGGTATCGAGCTTGAAGCGGGAGGCCACTCGGGTCGGACCCTCAAGTGTTCGCTCATGGTGGTTAGTCCGGGTGTTCCGAGCGAAGCCCCGGTTGTGCATGACGCAATTCAACGCGGGATTCGTGTAATCAGTGAGCTTGAGGTCGCGAGCTGGTTTTGCCGCGCACAGATTATCGGTGTGACAGGAAGCAATGGAAAGACAACCACAACCACCCTCATAGGAAGGATCTTGGGCGATGCAAAAAAGAAACATGTGGTTGCGGGTAACATTGGAACGGCATTCTCATCGGTCGTTCTGGATCTGGCTGAAGAAGACATTGTTGTTCTGGAGGTGAGCAGTTTTCAGCTTGATCACTGTGAGAGTTTCTGTCCGGCAGTATCGGTAATTCTCAACATCACCGAAGATCTCATGGACCGCTATCGGCATTCCATGGAGCTGTACGCATCCTCTAAAGCGCGGATTTTTATGAATCAGACTGGAAGCGATACGCTTGTTTA
>JACQPU010000203.1 GCA_016207365.1 Ignavibacteriales bacterium
GAATCGGACGATCCTCAAAAATTCGTTGCGGAGCGTGGCAGCCCATTATGATTTTGTCATCATCGATTGCCCTCCGTTTCTTCGCGGCCTCACGACGAATGCGTTGACCTGCGCCGACTCCGTCCTTATTCCGCTCAAGTCCGGGCACTTCTCACTCGATGCAATCGACAAGCTTGTGAAATACATTGAATGGATCCGCGAGGTCGCCAACAGGGACCTGCAGCTCGAGGGCATTCTTCAGACCATGTACGAACCGAATACGAAAGTCACGGACATCACCGAGCGCGAACTGCAACTCAGATTCCGGAAACACATGATGAAGACCGTAATTCCCAAGAACACGCAGCTTGTCGAGGCATCGTTCTATGGGAAGCCAGCCGTACTGTTCAACGCGAACTCCAAGGGAACTCTTGCCTATCTCCAGGTTGCCCGGGAGATGGTCGACCGGCATCGACCCGCCGCTGATGCCGAACATCCGGCAGGAACGCTTCAGGGACAAACCGGATAGCGGGAGAAATGGGAAGACTACGGTATTTCCTCCTCCCAACCCTCCTGATCAGCCTCGCATCACTCTTTTTCTCTCTTTCCTTTTCCCCTCTTTCTTCATTCGACTCAGAGGGAGACCTCCCGGACATCATTGACGATGTCTATCTGGATTTTGACACTCTCCGCACGGATCTTGCAGACTATCGCTGGCCAACCGACGCGAGCCGCACGATGACGTCCGGATTCGGCGCGTTTCGCAGAACGCATTTCCACGCGGGGATCGATATCTCGACAGGCGGCCGAACCGGCCATCGCGTATTTGCCTCCCGTTCAGGATATATTGCACGCATTCTCGTTTCTCCAACCGGATATGGAAAGATGCTTCAGATTCGTCACGATGACGGCTTTACAACAGTCTATGCCCATCTTCAGCGATTCACCGACAGCCTTGATGAGTATGTGCGAACCTTGCAGTACACAAACGAGCGGTACAGCCTCGATATTCGTCCTGAAGTCGGAGCTTTTCCGGTCCGGCAGGGCGACTTGATTGCGTTGAGCGGTGAGACCGGATCCGGGCCGCCTCATCTGCATTTTGAGATTCGAGATGAGAGGATGAATCCCGCGAATCCGCTGCTTTGTCCGGATTTCTCCGCGATGATCGCTGACACACGACCACCCGAATTCGAACAGATCAGCTTTGCGCCTTTCGATCATACTGGAGGCATTGATGGCTCTGCGGTCCCCCTTAGCCTCCCGGTTCGCCAGGCAGGACCTGGCCTCTACGACGTCCCACGCTCTGTCCGCCTGAGTGGGGCGATCGGCGTCAGCTCCAAAGCATCCGACCGCGTGAATGCGACATGGTATCGAAACGGAATCTATCACTACGAAATGTTCCTGGACTCGGTTCTCGTCTTTGAATCCAGGCTCAGCAGATTCTCGGCTCAACAAAGCGAGCAAATCGCCCTTCATTACGACTGGCCTCTGGTCGAGGCGGGGGAGGGACGTTTCCAGAAACTGTTTGTTGAGCCCGGGAACCGGCTTCCGCTCTACAGCAAACTTCCCGAGCGAGGTGGCGTCCTCGAAACCTCATTACACGAATCCGGACCCCACTCCCTTCTGATCATTGCCCGCGACGCTCATGGCAACGAGGCGAGGTTGAGAACGACGTTGTTCTTCGATGAACTGCCAACAGTGGGTGTCCATCGACGTGAGGGTGCTCTCGTCATTGCGGCTGCCTCTCCGCAGGACCTTGAAAGCGTCACGGTTTCGTCCCGTTCGTTCAAGCAGCAACGATGGGACAAGGTATCATATTCAGTCAAGGAGCTTCTGCCGACCGACGAAGGGCTTCAGCTTCCGGTCTCTTTCGACGACCGTCGGTTATGGAGGATCCAAACGACAAATTCCCGCGGAACACCGTCGCATCCCGTCTTCATTTGTCCTCCGGCCGGCAAGACCAGCAATACGTCCCTCTCCCTTAGGAAGGATTTCTTCAGAGATTTCATCCTTGTAACACTCTCTTCCCATCTCCCCTTTACCGAACGGCCATCGCTATGGGTTCACACGGGGGCGTCAAAATTCATCACAGAAATCCATGCAAGAGACGAACGAACATATACCGGCATGGTTCCGCTCCCGCTCATGACGTCGACCTCTGTGCGACTCGACGCGCGTGGGAGCGTCAATGCAACGACTGTTGAGGCATTTGACGAATTCTCGGTATACCCGATTACCCCTGGCGAAGGTGGGAAGATCGTGACGGGCGACGGGGAATTCACGGTTGAATTCCCCCCTCACGGCGTCTATCAGACGATCTATTGTCGAGTCGAAAAAACGACCGCCGGATACGCTGTTTTCCCCCAGGATGTCCTGCTGAATCTTGGAGCAACGGTGCGTTTCAGGATTCCCGGCGTTCCGGAGAGCATTGGGTTGTTTTCATTCGACGGTCGCGATAAGTCCCTGGTTTCGACGATGGTCTCTGACGGGGCAATAACAGGGAAAGTGACGAAATTCCTCTCTGAATTCTTCCTTGAGCGCGATACGATCCCACCGGCGCTTTCTGATCTCTCCATCAGCTATACCAAAGGATCCCTGCGTGTTCGATTCAGGATCCGGGACAATCTCTCCGGCGTCGATCCCGACGGCTTTCGGCTGACGGTCAACGACCGGATCATTATCGCCGAGTACGATCCCGAGAAAAAACTCGTCCTGTTCGACGATCCCTATGACCTCCGGCCGGGGGCGCACGTTCTGCAGGTGGAGGTAAGAGACAAGATGGGCAATCGTTCCATCCTGACACGTCCTTTCCGGACGCGTTAAATTGCATTCCGGCGCGTTTTTTCGTTTATTTCAGTGTTTAGTGCGGGTAGCCTGTTCGCGGGATCAAACAAGCTACCCTTTCTCATATCCCCATGTCCGAACTGGCAAAAACATACTCTCCCCGGGATGTTGAAGAGCGCTGGTACCCCCGCTGGGAATCAGCCGGCTTATTCCACGCGCGCGTCAATCCCGCAAAACAGCCCTACACGATCCTGATTCCACCCCCGAACGTCACGGGCATCCTTACGCTCGGCCACGTCTTAAATAACACGCTCCAGGATGTATTTATCCGTTGGAAACGCATGCAGGGATATGAAGCGTGCTGGATTCCCGGAACTGACCACGCAGGCATTGCGACCCAGAATGCTGTCGAGAAGGCTTTGGCAACCGAGGGAACGGACAGGCATGCGATCGGACGCGAGAAATTTATGGAACGTGTCTGGCAATGGAAGGAACTGTACGGCGGCACAATCGTGAAACAGTTGCGCAAGCTTGGCGTTTCGTGCGACTGGGAGAGAGAGCGGTTCACCATGGATGAGGGGCTGTCGGCGGCAGTACGGGAAGTCTTCGTTCGACTCTTTGATAAGGGGCTGATTTATCGGGGAAAATACATTGTGAATTGGTGTACATTTCACCGAACGGCTCTGAGTGATGACGAGGTGGAGCACGAAGAGGCTCACGGCAAGCTGTACTATATCCGGTACCCCATTGACGGGACAAAAGAATCAGTGGTGATTGCCACCACGCGACCGGAGACGATGCTGGGCGATACGGCCCTGTGTTTTCATCCGAAGGACGATCGCTATCGTCACGTTGCCGGACGGCAGGCTGTATTGCCGCTTGTTGGACGGAGGATTCCCATTGTTTCTGATGACTACATCGATTCGTCCTTTGGCACGGGGATCATGAAGGTCACGCCGGCGCATGATGCCAATGATTTTCTCCTTGGCCAGCGGCACAATCTCCAGCAAATCTCTGTGATGGACGAAGCCGGACAGATGAATGAGTTCGTGCCAAAGCAATACGAGGGCCTCGATCGCTTTGAATGCAGGAAACGCGTAGTGAAAGATCTTGAGGCGGGGGGATTTCTCGTGAAGGTTGAAGACTACGCTTACAGCCTCGGCCGCTGCTACCGTTGTTCCACGATTATCGAACCGTTCTTGTCGGATCAGTGGTTTGTGCGGATGAAGCCTTTGGCAAAGCCCGCTCTCAAGGTTGTTCAGGACGGACACATCCGGTTTCATCCGGAGAGGTGGACGAAGGTGTACGAGCACTGGATGGGTAATATCCGCGACTGGTGCATTTCGCGTCAGCTCTGGTGGGGCCTCAGAATTCCCGTGTATTATGCGCCCGATAGCACATACACTGCGGCGAGGTCAGAGGATGAGGCCCGCAAGAAGCTCGGGATTGCCCCCGAAACAATCCTGACGCAGGACGAGGATGTGCTTGATACGTGGTTCTCTTCCTGGCTATGGCCGTTCTCTACACTCGGCTGGCCCGCCGACACGGAGGACCTGCGATACTTCAATCCCACCAGTACCTTGGTCACCGGGCCGGACATCATTTTCTTCTGGGTGGCCCGGATGATCATGTCGAATATTGAATTCATGAAAGGAATGCCCGGGAAGGACCACAAACCGCGGCGGAAGGATGCGGATCTGGTTCCGTTCAAGGATGTGTACTTCACCAGCATTATCCGCGACGCGCAGGGCCGCAAGATGA
>JACQPU010000202.1 GCA_016207365.1 Ignavibacteriales bacterium
CCCTGAACCTTGATCCCCTCCATTAACCAATAACTAAAAAACTAAAGTGCTCCCCCCGGCCCGAGAACATGTCCGTGACTAATCTCCTCCGCCGTGGCCTGACGAACCTTTACCACCTCCAGATCAAAATTTAATGTCTTGCCGGCAAGAGGATGATTGGCATCGATGGTTACAGTGTCGTTCTCAACAGCAGTCACGGTTACGATCTGACTTCCACCACTCCCACCCTCAGCCCGAAATTGCATCCCTACCTCCAACTCGTCCACACCATCAAAACGATCACGCGCAACCTTTACAACTCTCTTCTCATCGCGCTCACCATAAGCGTCTGCAGGCTGAACAGAAACCATGAACTTGTCGCCGGCCAAACGGCCATCCAGGGAGTTCTCCAATCCCGGAATGATATTCCCCATGCCCTGAATATACGACAAGGGCTCGCGACCCTTCGACGTATCCAATATCTCCCCACCTTCGTCCGTTAATGTGTATTCAATCGTCACAACGCTGTTTTTTGCTATTTTCATCGCTCTCCTCTCACTTTGAACCTTGAACTTTTCCCGAAGGCCTGCCCGCCTCAGGCAATTCAATGAGGCAGGCGGGGACCCCTTCGGGGGAACCCGAACTTATTTCTAACCTAACAAATCTCCAACCACATACCACAAAAAAATGGTTCTCCCCACCCTCCATCTTCCACTCTCCATTCATCCCGCAAGCTACCGAAACGGGTACCCCACATATTCCGACGACCACTCACCCTCGATGATCAACAATTCCTGATACCGCTTGGCCGGATTGAAAAACAACGCACCAAGCGTCCCGTTCTGCCAGTACAAATCCAGCGCAAATGGCGAAATGCCGCGGTCGGAGCCGAAAGGACCGCTGAACCGGTCCGCGTCATAATAACGGGGGACCGGAACGTCGACCAAATCATCTCTATACCTCCAAACACCGTCAAACAACTTACCATCGCCAACGATCTCCCCCCTGCGAACCAGTGGCCAGAGACGGGCAAGCGTGGATTCCAGTTGATACGGTACCTCCCCGCGCTGATACGACGCCGGCTCCAGAACCTCCTCGATACCGCGCACAGGTCTGAACAATAACCCGCTCCCATCATCAAAGGTATAAAGGCTGTCCCGCTGGAAGTGTACCTCACTGTCCGAATCCAACGTCCCGTAAATGCCGTGACCGTGGGACTCAACGAAAACCGCCGCGTGCGTGCCAAAGGGACTTGGAATTCCGGCATCATCCACAGTCTGAAATTCGCCGCTCACATCAAAATCGCCGGATGTGATGCCCGAATACGAATTCACGTACACGTCGCTTGCGTAATGGGCCTGTGTCCATAAAAGCACAACCCGCCCATCCGACTTGCGAACGACAACCTGAAGATTCTCCCCGTCGTTCTCGTGCGTGTCGTGAACATAGAACGTAAACCCCGCCCAGTCACGAGGATGAAACAAATGATACGAGATGAAATAATGCGACCACGTTTCCAACACGGCATAATACACCGTGGGCTTGAGCTCGTACAGCTCGAAATTTTCCCAGTTGTTTTCCCCGATCAAATCGCCGTCAAAATCGATGTTCGTAATGATGTCCTGCCGGCCTTTTGTCTCATGCGTCGCGTGGTAAATATACGGGGCGTACCGGAGGGCAATGGCGTAGTGCGCGTCACGAACGGCTGGAGCACCCCTGTTCGGTTGGCGAGGCTGGTCCTGGAACGGAAGTACAAACAGAAGGATCAGGATTGCCGGCATGGAAAACGTGCGTTTTTGTTACAATCTACACAGGAGGGAAATGAGGTGCAATTGGAAATGGAGGACGGAGGTCAGTTTCATCGGAGAGTAACCTCATTCGTATCTGAGCGACTCAACGGGATCGACGGAAGCCGCTTTTCTCGCAGGGAAAAAACCCGCCATGAGGCCAATGAGCGTGAGAATGCCCGTCGTAAGCAATGTCGTGCTTGCAGACAATATCGGACGGCCAAGGAACTGCATCGCACCGTCATCCGCAGGAAGCATGCGAACAATCGAAACAATTCCGTACGAAATCGCCAGCCCAACGGCGCCCCCAATCGCGGCAAGGAGCAAGGCCTCAAAAACGAACTGAGCCAGAATATACCTCCGCCGCGCCCCGATTGCCATCTTGATGCCGATCTCCCGCGTCCGTTCCTTGACGTCAACATACATCACGTTGGCCACACCAACACCGGCAATGAGGAGCGTCAGAAAGCCGACAGAAAAGAGGAAAATCGACACGCCCAGGCCGATCTTGCGGCTGGTCTTCTCGTTTTCGATGAAGTCCCAGACGAACAGCGCACGCTCGTCATCCGGACTAAACTTGTACTTTCGGCCGAGAATGCGATAGAGATCCGCCTTGACCTCGAGCTGTTTGCCTGGGTCGGTGGGACGAATAACAATGCTGTTGACAAATGTGTTGCCGTAGGATGTCTTGAAGGTGGAATGGGGAATGATCGCGCGGCGCGTGTCGGGACCGTTGTTCATGGACGTCTGGATCTTCTTCTGCATGACGCCCACCATCGTGAACGGTACACCATCAACGAGGATCGTCTTCCCGACCGGATTCTCATCCTTGAAAATCTCCTTTGCTATCACCTCTCCCAAAAACAATACACGACGCTGCAGGACCACGTCCATTTCGTTGAGGAACCGTCCTCCGCCTGCAGGGTACATGCGACGCATTTCCTCGAAGAATGGATTCACGCCTTCGCACTCGGTCGTGACCGAATATTTCCCGTATGTGAGTGTGACGTTCTTGCGGTATTGCGGACTGATCATATCGATTGCCGGTACGATGCGATCGAGCAGTTCGGCGTCTTCTTCAAGCAGCCTGATGCGGCGACCTTTTGGAAGTCCCTCATGAACCTTTCCCGTCTCCCCGCCGAACACGATGAGAATCCTGTCACCGGCATTGAGAAGCCCGTTCATCATCTGTGTACCCAGGCCGTCACCGAAGGAGAGCAGCAACACCACGGCCACGGTACCCCACGTGATGGCAGCAAGCGTCAACATCGCCCGCGTGCGGTGGGCTTTCAGATCAAGAAAGAAGTCTTTGAGAAGCTCAAGCCACATGAGGTTGCGTTTGAAGGTCTTTGATGCTGAGGATGGAATGATGGAACAACTCAGCATAACACTGTTTGGAATAATGGAATCCGGGATCTATTCCAATATTCCAGTATTCCATAATTCCAACGGGGGTTTCCATGGAGGCTCTCACGTTCTGAGACATTCCACCACATCCAAATTTGACGCTTTCCGCGCGGGCATGAGTCCCGCGATAAGTCCGATAACCGTCAAGATTGCCACCGTCACAAACACCACGTCCATCGAAAGAACCGGGGCGCCGACGAACTCGCGGATCGGAACGAACTGGAGGAGCTCAATGAGACCGACTGCAATCAGAAAGCCGATCAACGAGCCAAGGCCGATGATGAAAAATGTCTCCATAAAGAACTGAAACAGAATATTCGACTTCTTCGCACCCACCGCGCGCTTGATGCCGATTTCCTTGATTCGTTCCTGCACGACAATGTACATGATGTTTGCCACACCCAGTCCCGCGACGCCGAGCGTAAAGCTTCCTATCAGGCCCATGAAAATGTTGAAACCGAGGAAGAAGTAGAAAATGAACTTATCAAAACGCGAGGTATCCCAAATCCACACGGCATCCTTGTCCGTGGGATCGAACTTGTATCGCTTGCCCAACACTGCACGGACTTTATCGTTGACCTCATCGGCGATGGTCGGATCCTTCACTTTGTAGATGATATTGTTCAGCCGCACCGCGCCAAAGACGCTGGCATACGTGGCCGAGGGAATGAATATGCGGTCCTGATCGCGGGAATTGTACGAGGAGTTTTGCGTCTTCTTCTGCATGACGCCGATGACGGTGAACGGGACTTCGCCAATATAGACCAACCGGCCAATGGGATTCGTCTGGCCGAACAGGAAATCCTTGACCTTGTCTCCGATCACCGCAACGCGGCGACGCTGCTGCACGTCTGGCGTATTGATGAACCGGCCGCCGGGCTCAGGAATAATATTCCGCATGTCGCTGTAAATCGGAATGACACCCGCGACGAGGGGATTCAGAATGTTCTGACCGACGCGTGCAGGTACGCGCGTGGAGTACTCGGGACTGACCGCTTCGAGTTCAGGGATTTGCGAGGAGAGAAGCCTGACGTCGTCTTCATGAAAACTCATCGGCCGGCCGGTGCCAAATCCCTCCCAGGCCTTCGTCGTGCGCCCGGGAAACATGATCGCAATGCTCTCCCCGATGCCGTGCATGTTGATGGACATCTGCTGCTTGAAGCCCACTCCGAAGGCAATGAGCACGACAATCGCCACCGTCCCCCAGATGATGCCGAACATCGTTAAGAAGGCACGGAGCTTCTGGGCTTTCAGGTCAAGGTAGAATTCGGTTACTATGGTGCGAAGGTGATCCATAAGGGAAATCCGAAATCCAAAATTCGAAATCGGAAACAAATCTGAATTTCGAAATCCGAAACAAGTCTGAATTTCTAAATCCTAAACAAGGGTGAATTTTTAGATCCGAAGCAAGGGTTGCGAAATTCGAAAAAGTCTGAAATTCGAAAATCTGAGACAAACTTTTCAAATTTCGATTTTCGGATTTGTTTCGAGCTTCGAATTTTGATCTTCGGATTTGTGTGGAGCTTCGGATTTCAAATTTCGTGCTTTATTCTATTTTCTTCACCGGTTTTTCCGCCACTTCATCCCCTTCCTTCAATCCCTCCACCACCTCCACATTCATTGCATCGCTCAGGCCGGTTTTGATCAGTCTTTCTTCTTCCTGCTGAGCACCGAGGGCGACTTTCACGAAGGCTGAATCGTTTCTGAATGTGACGGTCCGCTCCGGAATCGTCAACACATCCTCTTTCTTATTAATAATGATGTTCGCGTTGGCTGAATATCCCGCGCGCAGAACGGTGTTCTTGGAAACGGGGATCAGAATCTCGATGGGAAATACCGTGGCGTTGTCCTTCTTTTCCGCCTTGAGCCAGATCTTCCTCAACGATCCCTTAACCGTGTCGTTCGGTAATGCTCCAACTTTCAAGTCGGCCTCCATTCCTTCCTTTAATCTTCCCACGTCAATCTCATCCACCGTACCCTTGAAAATCAACCGTTCCATGTTTGCCATCTTCATGAGCACGGTGCCTTCCTGAAACGTCGTGAGCGGTGTAACGGGATCGCCAACTTCAACTGTCCGGCTCAGTACGTAGCCGCCAATCGGGGCCTTGATGATCGACTCGATTTGCGTCTCGCCGATTGTCACGCTGCCGCTTTCCATGAGAGCCAGTTTTTCGCGGGTGATCTTAAGCTGCAACGATGCCTCATCATAGCGTTGGGTGAAATCCTCGTACTCCTTTTGCGAAATGAGCTGCGATTTAAAGAGCGCTTCCTGACGGGTCTTTTCACGGGTCAGATTGTCGAAATCCACCTGCTTCAGCTCCACCTGTCGTTTCGCGTCGGCGAGTTCGAGAGGAGTCGGATCGGGTTTAACTTCCAGGAGCGGATCGCCGGCTTTGACGTACGTTCCGACGTCAGCATAAATCTTCTTCACGACGCCGGACACCTTCGATTTTACCGAGATCTCGTTCTCGGGTTCGATGGTGCCAACAGCAAGGGCTTTGTCAACGATCGTGCCGCGGGCGACTTTGACGCGCGGAAGAATCTTGTCGGCCGATTCGTTCGAACCGCCGAACAAGAAGAGGGCGACGATCACAAGCGTGACAACAGCGATCGTGGGGATGATGACTTTCTTTTTCATAAAGACCCGCAGGAATGAAAGGTTCATGGAGGTTGCCGGTGTGGCGGACCGGACAGCGTGGTAGACATGTTGATTACGGCATTTGTGCAGAAATGTTGCGGCGGCGTGCCGTACAGAGTTGTGTAGAGGTTAGACTGAGAATGACACTGAAATGTTGCAGCCGAAGGATCTTTTAGGAGGAAAGGGGATCACCGGCCCTTCGGCGAAAGCGACTCCAGGGCAAAGTCCCGAAGGAGGGTTTCATACCGTTCGCCGGCCATCAGAAAAACGTCATTATGATCTGCCCCGGTAATCGGCTGAAACTGCTTGGGATCGTTTGCGGCGTTGAAGAGCTTCTTGCCAAGCCGGTACGGAATGATAGAATCATTCGTGCCATGGAGGAACAGAAGGGGAAGATGGATGGAGCGGATCTTGGACTCCGAATCGAGCCGTGTGCGCATGAGGAACCGCGCGGGAAGAAACGGATATACAGCTGCCGCCACGTCGGGAGCCGAAGAAAACGTGGATTCGAGGATCATGGCGGCGAAGGTTCTGTGGAGAGC
>JACQPU010000208.1 GCA_016207365.1 Ignavibacteriales bacterium
CTCAAACACCGTCCGAAACTGATCCAAGGGATCATGCGATGGGCCGGGCTTTTTGGCAGCGACCTTCGTGACCGAGCCAAGGTGCAACACACGGCCACGCTTCCGGACTACGACATTTTCCTCTTCCCCGGGGATTGTGGAGGCAATATGGCGCGCTGTGTTCATAAGCGACCTCCGTTGCTGAGACTAATCTCTCTGCATCAAATTCGATGCCTGTCTGGACGGGCTGGAGACGGGCTTGGAATCCCTCCTGTTCCTACGATCTGAATGAGAAAACCCTGGATTCCAGTTTGCCTGTGTATTGGCCATTGAAGATTCTACAAATGGCCTCCCTTATCTTCGGGGAGCCGATGTCAGCTTGTTTTTTCAGCCAAGTTCGAAGCAATCCGAGCACGTGATCCTTCCATCACTCTCCTGATAGCTTCAAAAAGCTCACCAGCCTTATAGGGCTTCGACAGAAACTCCGTGATACCCTGACCCTCGAGCTCAGATCGTGACTCAGGCGCAAGATACCCGCTTGCAACGATGATCTTTGTTTCGGGATTCAGCTCAAGGAGTTTTCTGGTGAGGTCCACTCCATTGAGCTTCGGCAGGCCAAGATCGGATATGACAATGTCAATCTCATGCCGACGGCCCTGAAATAGGTCCAGAGCTTCTTCACCGTCGTGAGCCATGCAAACCTCGTATCCATTGCCCTCCAGCAATGTGTGCACCAACTCGGCCAACAACGGTTCATCCTCGGCTACGAGAATAGTTTCTGATCCCTTCAGAGAATCCGGAGTGGGAGCAAGGTTTTCCTCACTACGTTCCGGGAAATCATTGGTGGCGGGGAAATAGAGGCGAAATGTTGTTCCAACACCAACCGCACTTTCAACATCAACGAACCCCCCATGCCCCTGCATGATTCCATACACCATGGCAAGGCCCATTCCGGTGCCCTTACCGGGCTCCTTTGTGGTGAAGAAGGGCTCGAAGACCCTTTGAAGGGTTTTCTCGTCCATTCCGCTCCCGGTGTCCGAAACGCTGATTACCACGTATTCCTCCGACTGAAGATTGGGAAACTCCGCGAGGCGGCTTCGAGGAACAAGGTCTGTCCTGAAGGTGAGGATTCCCTTCCCGTTCATGGCGTCACGCGCATTCACGGCCAGATTCAGGAGACACTGAAGTACCTGTGTTGAGTCCGCAACGATGCTGCGGTCGCTGACAGAGAGGTCTTCAACGATTTCGATTGTCTTTGGAAAGGTCTCCTTAATCATCCTTGAAACCTCATGAACGGCCTCTGTTGGATCAAGGGCCCGCGGTGAGAATTCAGTCTTCCGGGCGAGAGTCAGAATCTGGCTGACGAGATGCGCCCCGCGTCGCACCGCCTTGTTGATCGCCTCGACACCTTTCTCCAGAAGTGCATCTCGGGTCGAGGGATTCTCGAGCAATGAGGCGTGCGTCATGATGATGCCCAGAATATTATTGAAATCATGAGCGATGCCGCTGGCAAGTGTCCCAAGCCCCTCCATTTTTTGGGTTTGCCGCAGATTCTCTTCGAGTTGCTTCCTCGATGTAATGTCCCGCGCGATCACAAGCAGATGAGAAGAGCCTTCGTTTTGCGCCTGGTGCGTGGAAGTGACCTCAATCGTGATATACTCCCCCGACTGGGCCCTGACTCGGAATTCCTGCATGTCGTTGGGCTCGCCATGAACGGCCTTTGTGAGCGCATCAATGGCCTTTGTGACATCGTCGGGATGGAGGATGTCTGTGAAACTTCTGCCAATCCAATCCTGCCTTTTATGATTTGTGGTCACCTCAAAGGCCCTGTTCAGGGAGGTGATGAACCCATCTGTTGAAATGGTCAGAATGGTGTCGCGGGCCTGCTCGACAAGCCCCCGGTATCGCTCCTCACTCTCCAGAAGGGCAGCCTCCGCCGTCTTGCGGTCTGAAATGTCCGTTGCAATGCCGTCGATCCGAACAAGCACGCCGTTCTCATCGAAAGAAGGGGTCACTTTTGATTCTACCCATCGGATCGACCCATCCGTGTGAAGAACTCTGTGCTCCCACTCTGCCGGAGTTCCCGCAAAGAGCTGCTTTTCGAACGATTCAACCATTGTCCTGTCCTCCCGATGTACGATCTCTTTCCAGAGGGACGAGTTGCCGTAAAACTCATCCTGCGTTCTGCCATAGATTTTCTCACATGCAGGCGAAATCATCAGAAGGCGGTGCCTGATGGTGTCGTACGAAAAGAACATTTCATTGAGGTTTTCGAAAAGATTCTTGATCTGCGCAATGGCCGACTGGTTCTCGAGTTCGAGACGTTTTCGCTCCGTGATGTCGCTGAGGATTCCCATGGAGCCCACAACCGAGCCGTCGGGACCTTTTACAGGTGCTCCACTGATGAGCACCCAGATCCGCTCGCCCGATTTGCGGACCATCGGAATTTCATACGAGTCGGCGACTTCGTTCTTTCTCTCTTCATTCTTCCGGGTTATGACGCTCCGGTACTCTTCAGGAACAAGTATTTCGTTGGCAACTGTCCCAATCAATTCATCCGTACCGTATCCCATCATTTCGCAGAATCGTGGACTGGCGAAAACTATTACGTCTTCATTCGTCACCTGAAGCAAGCCCTCATTCATGTGCTCAACAAGGGTTCTGTATTTGTGCTCGCTTTTCAGAAGAGCCGCCTCCTTGTCCACGTGATCTGTTATATCCATGAGCACACCCCGGACCTTGCCCGGCTCCCCCGGCACCTGGATAACGGCGGAAACGTCGCGAAGCCAAATGACACGGCCATCGGACCTCAAAGCACGAAACTCGATCGTATGATTCCTGTTTTCCTGAATTGCGGCCGAGCAATAGTTGATGACACGGTCCAAATCGTCCGGATGTATGATCCTGTCCCATGTGATGTTCTCCAGCCAGTATTCCCTTGAATATCCCAGGAGGTTCCTGCATCCGTCGCTCACGAAGGTGAAGCGGAAATCCGAGGAGTTGATTTCGTAAACGATGCCGTTGAGGGAATGAACGAACTCCTCATGATAGCGGAGCGATTCCCTGAGCTGCGGCGAGAAGGTTTTTATCATCGAGTGCGCGCCCAGAGGAATGGCTATCAACCCGATGGTCTGCCCAATATAACCGGTCACAAAGCCGAGATAGGGCATGTACTCACGGAGCCATGGTTCCCTGATGAGCTCGCTGTGGTAGATTGAGCCAACAAGCATGTGCAGGACAAGAAGACCGACACCGGTCCATACCAGCTTCACGCCCCTCACCGGCAGGGAGTCGAGCTTTCGCCCAAGGACGAACATTGCAGTGGCTGTGACAAGGGTCAATCCGATCCGAAGAAACCCGAGTAACTCCATGAAAGCCCTCTAATAAATAGAAGAAGGAAAACCGTACGCTGACCTTTTGAAACTCAAACCAAGGGATTATTGGAAGTGCTGAACAGAACCTGTTCCTGGGAGGAGCACGGCGATGCGAGAAAAAGCACAAGAAACATGCCACGCAGGCTGGTTCTCTATATTATGGAGGCTCAGGCCGGCTTTCGTGTAGATTCTACAAAGATGCTTGAATGAAATGTTGGGGTCTTGATTTCTTGAGGGCAATCTGGTAGAATCGGATCAGCTGACCTCTTCAGTACCCCCCGACTGAACGAGGGAAAAAAACGGCTGCGGGCCAGGTTCCCCCCACCTGGCCCGTTTTTTTGGGCGACAATCCAACCTTTTCGATCAAATCCTCATCTATAGTAATGCCCCTACATAACTAACATCAGCGTCCGTAACGGTGGCTTTGTGAATCTTTGATTGCACGACAGATCTCATGGGCGGTCTCACATAGTCAAAGGAAATTTGTCGGCAAAA